>NZ_NHPE01000034.1:0-19307 GCF_002252895.1 Halorubrum sp. Eb13
GCTCTCTACCTCGGCGGCGTGGCGGTCGTCGCCGACGGCGCCGCGGACGTGCTCCGGTCCGAGCGGACCGGCCGCTGGCTGGACCGGGTCGCGGGCGGGATCCTGCTCCTGATCGGCGCGTGGGTGCTGACGGGGTGAGCGGTCCCGGGACGGTACGCGACCGTTCCGCGAACCGTAGTTTGATAACGCATACCGTCGGTGTGACAGCCGTCATATGTCTGAAATCGCCGCGGAGACGCTCCGGGAGGAGACGAAGGTGCTCGCGTTCGACCTGTGGGACACGCTGCTCGACCGCGAAGCGACCCTCGTCCCCGCGCTGCAGGCCCTGCTCGACGATCACGGGAGCGAATACGACCCCGAGGTCCTGCTCCGGCGGTATCTCGCCATGCACTTCCGGGACTCGATGATCGACTCGCTGATCCCGGGACCCCACACACCGTTCAAGGAGATCAGCCGACGCGCGCTCGCGTATCGGCTCGAACAGATCGGCCTCGACGTTCCCGACGAGGCGGTCCGCGCCGTCATCCGGCAGTGGAAGACGCTCGAGCCGTATTCGGACGTCGACGCCGCGTTAGACCGGCTGAGCGAGGAGTACGAACTGGTCGGCCTCTCGAACGGCGACCCCGACATGCTCGAGGCGGTCCGCCCCAACTTCGAGACCGAGCTGGACGGCTTCGTGTCGGTCGCCGAGGCGGGCGCCTACAAGCCCCACCGGGCGTCGTACGACCTGACCTGCGAGGCGCTCGATGTCGCGCCCCACGAGGTCGCCTTCGTGACCGCGCACACGTTCGACCTCGTCGGCGCGAAGGCGGTCGGCATGCGCGGCGCGTTCCTCAACAGGCACGAGAACCCGTACGGGGGGTGGACACACCGGCCGGACATCACCGTCCCCGACACCGAGGCGCTGGCCGACGCGCTCGCGCCCCGCGGGACCGCGACCGAGTAGCGGCGCCGCGGACCCGCGGACGTGGCCGCGCCGCGGAACCGCCGGCCGCTTCCAAAACCGGTAATCCCCCGCGGCGAGAGGTGGTCGTATGGACGCACGCATCCGCGAACACGCCGAGATCATCGCCGACCACTCGACCGGCATCGAGTCGGGCGACGACGTCGTCATTCAGCTACCCGCCGAGGCCGAGGACCTGGCGGTCGCCCTCCACGAGATCTGCGGGGACCGCGGGGCCAACCCGGTGTACCTCAACTACTCGAAGCGCGCTCAGCGCGCGTTCAAGCGCTCCTCGGAGGATTTCACCGAACCGGACCACCGGCTCGCGCTCTATCAGGAGGCGGATGTCTTCGTCATCGCGCGCGGCGGGGCGAACGCGACGGAGGACGCCGACGTCGACCCCGAGGCGAACGCCGCCTACAACCGCGCGATGGAGGACGTCAAGCGCACGCGCCTCTCGAAGACGTGGTGTCTCACGCAGTTCCCGACCGCGAGCCACGCCCAGCTCGCCGGGATGAGCACCGAGGCGTACGAGGACTTCGTCTGGGACGCCGTCTCGCTCGACTGGGAGGAGCAGCGCGCGTTCCAAGAGGAGATGGTCGCTATCCTCGACGACGCCGACGAGGTCCGGATCCGCTCGGGCGAGGAGACGGACCTCACGCTCGACGTCTCGGGCAACTCGACGCTCAACGACTACGGCGAGGCGAACCTGCCCGGCGGCGAGGTGTTCACGGCGCCGGTCCGCGACGGCGTCGACGGCGAGGTCCACTTCGACCTCCCGCTGTACCGCTACGGGCGCGAGATCGACGGGGTCAGGCTCCGGTTCGAGGACGGGAAGGTCGTCTCGCACTCGGCCGAGCGCAACGAGGACCTGCTGACGGGGATCCTCGACACCGACGAGGGCTCGCGGCGGCTCGGCGAGCTGGGTATCGGGATGAACCGCCAGATCGACCGGTTCACCTACAACATGCTGTTCGACGAGAAGATGGGCGACACGGTCCACATGGCGGTCGGTTCCGCGTACCCGGAGACGGTGGGCGAGGAGAACGCGATCAACGAGTCCGCCGAGCACGTCGACATGATCGTCGACATGAGCGAGGACTCCGTCATCGAGGTCGACGGCGAGGTCGTCCAGCGGGACGGGACGTTCGTGTTCGAAGACGGGTTCTGAGAGCGGTCGGGGAGCGGAGCGCCCGAGCACGGCCGGGACCGGCTCTCCCGAGCACGGCCGTGACCGGATCGGCGGTCGCGCCGACCGCGACGCTCACTCCGACGCGGCGGCGTCGCGCGCCGTGCTCCGGCTGACGAACGCCGCGTACGCGGCGACGAGGATACCGAACAGGCCGACCGTGCCGACCGCGGCGATCGCCGGGAAGTCCGCGAGCGGCGCGATCTCCCCCTCGGGCGCCGCGACGACGTCGACGACGCCGGTTCCGACCGACAGCACCAGCACGGCGATCCACAGCGTCCCGACGGCGTACCCGAGCTCGACGAGCCGGTCGGCGCGAACCGCGTGCGCGACGACGACGGCGCCGCCGATGACCGGAATCGCGACCAGCGGCCTCGTCGGGTCGGGGAGTAGGACGCTCCCGCCGAGCGCGATCGCCGTCCAGTAGACGGCGACGGCGACGACCGTGCGGAGCCAGTCGAGGACGGACACGAGGGATGATTTCGACGGGGCGCCACAAAACGGTCGGGGGAACGCGCCGGAACCGGGCCGCGGCGGTGTTCGACGCGCCGGAACCGGGCCGCGGCGGTATTTATGTCCCGGGAACGCGTACGTTCGCCTATGACTGAAAAAGTACTCTTCGAGTCGGAGAGCCGACGGAGCCGCGAGGAGATCGCCGCGTATCTCCGGACCGTCGTCGAGTCGCTGGAGTCCGGGAGCGGGATCACGTTCACCCGCGGCGACGAGTCGGTGACGATGGACCCCCCGGCCCGGCCGACGTTCGAGGTGAAAGTGGAGCGCGAGGGGCCCGCCGACGGTCCCGGAGAGCTGAGCGTCGAGTTCGAGTTGGAGTGGGACGAGGACGGCGAGAGCGGCGGCGCCGACGGGGAGCTGGAGATCGAGTAACGGCGGTCGTCGCCGGGCTACGTGACGCTGCTCGGAACCTCGACGAACGCGTCGCGCGCGGAGAGGTGGCCGAGCGTGTCTTCGACGCGGTCGCGGATCGACTCCATCCGCTCGATGAGCTCCTCGTACTCGTCGGTCCCCGTCGTGCCGGCCGCCTCCAGCGCGGCCTTCTTCGAGGCCAGCGCGAAGAACTCCTGGCTGTGCTCGTCGAACTCCGCGCGGTAGAGCAGCACCTCTACGAGCGTCAGCAGGTCCTCTTTCGTCACCGGTTTGGTCTTGTAGTCGTCGAACGGCATGTCGACGATGTCGACGTCGGGCTCGACCGCGGTCAGCATCGCGACGCGGGCGTCGTGACCGGCCTCGCGCATGGACGAGAGCACCTCGTGGCCGGTCATGTCGGGCATCCGCCGGTCGAGGAGGACGACGTCGACCGACTCGTCCATCTGCTCCAGCGCCGCCTCGCCGCCGGTCGCGACCCGGACGTCGTACGCCGAGTCGAGGTACACCCGGTACAGCTCGGCGAGGTCGGGCTCGTCGTCGACCGCGAGGACCGTCGCCGGTGTCTCGTCGCTCATGGTCGGTGGACCTCGCCCCGAGTATCGCCTGTCGGAGACGCCGGCGCGGCGCGGTCGACGACCGTTCTTGCGCTCATGATGCCGCCTACGAACGCGGCATGTTAAAACGTTGACCCACAATTATCGATCCTGATATCCGGCTCGACGGCGGCGCGGTCGCCGGTCCGGTGCGGGATGGAGGGTTGCGCCGCGCGGTCGGAACGGGGAACCACCGTGACCCAAAGGCACATTTATGCGCGCTCCGTATCGGGACACAACGAATGTCTCATAGCCCCTCACTGCCCGACCGCCCCCGTCTCGAGCTCGATCCGGAGATGAGCGAGACGGAGCGGCTCGAAGCGATCCGCCAGCACTACCGGCGGATCCTGCAGGTGAACGAAGAACTGGAGCAGCGGCTCGACGACGCGCAGGGCCGCCGCGGCGAACTGAAGACCGACGTCGACGAGCTGAAACGCGAGAACGAGGTGCTGAAAACCTCCTCGCTGTACATCGCGTCGGTCGAAGAGATCACGGACGACGGTGTCGTCATCAAACAGCACGGCAACAACCAAGAGGTGCTGACGCAGGCGGCGACCCGACTCGACGAGGACCTCCGCGCCGGCGACCGCGTCGCGATCAACGACTCCTTCGCGGTCCAGCAGGTGCTCGACGACGAAACCGACTCCCGCGCCCAGGCGATGGAGGTCACCGAGTCGCCGGACGTCGAGTACGCCGACATCGGCGGGATCGACGACCAGATCCGGGAGGTCCGCGAGGCCGTCGAAGACCCGCTGGAGAACCCCGAGCAGTTCGAGGCCGTCGGCGTCGAGCCCCCGAGCGGCGTCCTGCTCCACGGCCCGCCGGGCACGGGGAAGACGATGCTCGCGAAGGCCGTCGCGAACGAGTCCGACGCGACGTTCATCAAGATGGCCGGCTCCGAGCTGGTCCGGAAGTTCATCGGCGAGGGCGCGCGGCTCGTCCGCGACCTGTTCGAGCTGGCGTCCGAGCGCGAGCCCGCCGTCATCTTCATCGACGAGATCGACGCCGTCGCCGCCAAGCGGACGGACTCGAAGACCTCCGGCGACGCCGAGGTCCAGCGGACGATGATGCAGTTGCTCTCCGAGATGGACGGCTTCGACGACCGCGGCGAGGTGCGGATCATGGCCGCGACCAACCGCTTCGACATGCTCGACGAGGCGATCCTGCGTCCGGGCCGGTTCGACCGCCTCATCGAGGTGCCCGAGCCCGACGCCGAGGGCCGCGCGCGCATCCTCGAGATCCACACGCAGCACATGAACGTCGCCGAGGGGACGGACGTCTCCGAGGTCGCCGCGGATCTGGAGGGGTACAGCGGGGCCGACATCGCCTCGCTGGCGACCGAGGCCGGCATGTTCGCGATCCGCGACGGTCGCACCGAAGTCACGCAGGCAGACTTCGAGTCGGCCCGCGAGAAGCTCCAGGACGCGGAGCAGACCGAAGAGCAGGTCATCAACTACCAGTACTAGTTCTGCGGCGAGAACGGTGAGGCCAGCGGCCCGCGTTTTGACATCGGCTGTGGTCGGTTCGTAACTCCTTAGCGCGGTGACCGTCGATCCGATCGTAATGAACATCATCCACGTCGCCGGCGGCGTCGGCGTCGCCGACACGGCGATGGCCTCCTACGACGCGGCGCTCGCGGACGCGAACCTCCACAACTACAACCTCGTGGCGGTCTCCTCCGTGGTCCCCGCGGAGGCGACCGTCGAGGCGGTCGCGGAGGCGCCCGACCTCGGCTCCGCCGGCAACCGGCTCACCGTGGTCGAGGCGCGTCGCACCGTCGGCCCGGACGACGAGGTGGACTTCCGGGAGGGTGGCCGCGCCGGCGCGGAGGACGCCGAGTCGAAGCGCGCCCCTCGACGCCGCCCGGACGTGGTCGCCGGACTCGGCTGGGCGACCGGCCCCGGCCCGGGCCTCTTCTACGAGGTGACCGGCGAGGACGCCGAGGACGTGCGCGAGCGGATCGAGACGGGGTTAGACGCCGGCGCGGAGCTTCGCGACTGGGATCTGCCCGACCGTGAGGTCCGCGTCGAGACGGCGGCCTCGGCGCCGGAGCGGTACACGACCGCGGTCGTGATCGCCGCGTACGGCCGGTCGGAGCCGATCCTGTAGTCCACGTACGCCGGCCGCTCTCCAAAATTTAATCACGCGGTAGCGGCTACCATGTCATCTAATAACATGGTACTAAATAACGTCGACCGATACGATCCCGACCGGCTGTCGGACCTCGGGGACCGGGCGGTCGTGGTCGGCGGGAGCATGGCCGGACTGTGTGCCGCCCGCGTGCTCGACGACGCCTTCACGGCGGTGACAGTGCTCGAACGCGACGAGTTCCCCGACGGGCCGGAGACGCGCGACGGCGCACCGCAGACGAGCCATCCGCACGCCATGCTGGAGGCGGGCCGCGCGACCCTCGAAGACCTGTTTCCGGGGTTCGGCGAGCGCCTCTTGGTCGCCGGCGGACTGATGATCGACGCCGCGACCGAGATGCGCTACTACGAGGCCGGCGACTTCTTCGCCGACGGTCCCGACCGACTACCGATGTACTGCGCGAGTCGGGCGCTGTTCGAACACGTCGTTCGCGAGGCGGTCGCCGAGCGACCCGGGATCGCCCTCCGGGGGAACCGCAACTTCGTCGGCTACGACACCGACGGCGAGGGGCGAGTGACCGGCGTCAGCTACCGAGGTGAACGGGGAGCAGAGACGTCGCTAGACGCCGACCTCGTCGTCGACGCCACCGGTCGAACGAGCAGGACTCCGGCGTGGCTCTCGGCGCACGGGTACGAGGCCCCGCCGGAGGAGTCCGTCGAGATCGACGTGACCTATTCCACGGTCCGGGTCGACCGTCCCCGTGACGTCCGTCATTCGATCTTCGTCCCGCCGGACCCACCCCGGACCCGCGGCGGCGCGGCGATTCCGGTCGAGGACGGCGAATGGGAGGTGATCGTCCAGGGCGTCCACGGCGACGACACCCCCGGGGATCGGGAGGGACTGATCGCGTTCGCGGAGAGCCTTCCGGTCGACGAGCTCGGCGAGCTGGTCCGCGAGCGCGAGTGGACCGCCGACGAGATCCACCGCTATCCGTTCCCGTCGAGCGTTCGGCGCCGGTACGAGCGGCTGGACGCGTTCCCCGACGGACTGGTCGTCACGGGCGACGCCGTCGCCAGCTTCAATCCCATCTACGGACAGGGGATGTCCGTCGCGGCGCTAGACGCGCTGTTGCTCCACCACGCGCTCGGTACCGGACTCGACGACCTCGCCCCGCGGTTCTTCGACGAGGCGGCCGACGTCGTCGACGCCGTCTGGAATGTCGCGGTCGGCGGCGACTTCCGGTTTCCCGAGACGACGGGACCGAAGCCGGCGGGGACGGACCTGTTCAACAGGTACGTCGACCGGCTCGTCCGGAAGGCCCACGCGGACGGCCGTCTCACCGATGCGTTCTACCGCGTGTTCCGCTTAGAACGAGAGCCGACGTCGCTGCTGCGACCGAGCGTCGCGTGGCGCGTCCTCCGTCCCTGACGGGGTTCGGGCGCCGACGCCTTTTTTAACCGGCTCCGCGTACCCAGCGTGTCTTCGATGAACGGCAACAACCCGTACGCCGGGGCACCGGGCGTGACGAACGCGGGCGAGCCCGCGGCCGTCAACCTCTCCCCCGACCAGGAACGGCGCCTCCGGCGCGCGGTCGCCGGAATCGTCTCTCGAACCGAATCGTATCTCCCGAACAGCTACGCCGTCGGCTCGGAGCTGTCGGTCGGCGCCAACGGGCCGCAGGCGACCGTCGCGGTCAACCCGCCGGCCGGACATCCCGTCTCGGCCGGGTTCACGCCGGATCCGGACGAGCTGGAGGCCGGGATCGCCGACGCCGACACCGACGAGGTCGCCCGCGGGCTGGCCGCCAGCGCCGCGATGCAGGTGATGGACGCCGTCGGCGACGTCACGCCGACCGCGAAGTGAGTTCGGGCTACTCCGCCGTTCCTTCCGTCGACCCCTCGCGCCCCGACTCCTCCTCCACGAACTCCTCCGCCGACGTCCCCTGCGCCGTCGTCCCGTCGGCGGGCTCGTCCGGCGGCTGCATGACGCCCTGCACGCGGCCGTAGATCCCGAATATATCCTCGTACCCGCGTTCGCTCGCGAGGATCGGGACGACTCCCTCCTCGTCGACGCGGTGGGTGTACACGTCGTCCTCGGCGAACACCGCGCCGCGCGGAATCTCCTCGAAGTTCCCGAAGTGGACGTGCGGCTCGCCGCCGCCCTTCGGCACCTCCTCGTCGCCCGCGACGACCGTCGTCTCGGTGAACGTGGGCGGCTCGTCGTCGAGCACGCCGTGCGCCCGGAGGAAGGCGAGACAGGCCTCGTAGCCGAACTCGACCGCCTCCTCGCTCCCCTGTCTGCCGACCTCGATCGAGACGGTGTGGGGGACGACGGAGTCGAGCGTCGTCGACCGCAGCTCGCCGGAGTCGACGACGTACTCCACGGGCATCCCGGTCACGCTCCGGCGCACCGACTCGGTCGGGTCGCTGTAGATCGCGAACGGGGGCGGCGCGCTGTGCGAGGTGTGGAGCGCGAGCACCGCGTCCATCCCCTCCAGCTCGGCCGCGAGCCGCGGCGCGAGCGCCCGCTCGTACTCGTCGCTGTCGGGGTCGCCCGGGAAGACCCGGTTGAGGTCGGCCTCCGTGTACCGCGTTCCGGCCGCCAGCGCCCGCTCGTTTGCGATTATCAGTCGGACGCGTCCGCTCCCCGCGCCCGTCTCGTCGAGCTCGTCGGCGAGCCGTCTGACGATCCGCTCGCCGGCGGGCTCGTCGCCGTGGATCCCGCCGACGATCGCGACGCGAGCCGAGCCGGCCGACCCGCGCTCGATCGTTTCCATGGAACACGGTACGCGCCGGTCGAATAATAAAGGGTGGCCGTTCGCTCGCGCGGCGCGGCCGCGACCCGTCGACGACGGCTTAGCGACGGAACCGGCGGCGGAGCGCCGTCCGGTACCGCTCCGCCAAGCGACGGGCGACGAGCCGGTCCCGGGGGTCGACGCCGAGGGTGCGTAGCGTCGCCGCGTACGCCGCGAGACCGATCGCGGCGCCGACGACGACCGCGGCTCGACCGGGGACGGCCGCGCGGACCGCCCGCATCGCGAGGATGGCCACGCCCCCGGCCGCCAGCGGCGTGAGGAACGTCCGGTCGAACGGCCACAGCCCCTCGAACCGGCGGAGCAGTAGCACTTGGATCCCGTTCTGGGCGGCGATCGCGAGCGACGTGCCGAGCGCGGCGCCGACGAGCCCGAAGCGCACGACGAACGCGTAGGTCAACGCGACGTTGAGGACCGCGAGCAGCCAGTCGAGCGCCATCCGGGCGTACTGGTGGTCGGTCATCATGAGGAGCCAGCCGGTCGCGCCGACGGCGCTGCCGACGAACACCCCGCCGAGGTAGACGACGAGGGGGACGTACCCCGCGACGTACGGGTCGCCGAACAGCCCGAGCAGCTCCCGGCCGTACACCGCGAGGACGGCGAGTATCGGGACGACCGCCGTGACGATCTGCCGAGTCACCGAGGCGTACACCGCGTTCAGCGTCGCCGTCCGGCCGTTCCCGTACAGCTCCGAGGCGACGGGCGGGAGGAGCTGGTTAAAGGACATGAGCGGGATCCACGCGATCGCGATCAGCACGAGCACGACGTTGTACACCCCCGCGGCCGTTGCGGTCAGGAGCGCCCCCACGAGCAGCACGTCGACGCGGTTCTGGAACACCTTCCCGAGGCTGCTCATCGCGACCGGCGCCGCGTGGTCGTAGAAGCGCCGCGCCTCCAGCCGGGCGCCCCGCAGCGACGGGACGACTCCGGTCACCCGCGCGGCGAGCGGAACGGCGACCGCCGCGAGCAGCGCGGTCGCGGCGACGATGCCGACGGCGACGCCCCCGATCGAGTAGCCCAGCGCCAGCGCCGCGACCGCGGCGACGAGGCGGACTCCCGGGCGGAGCAGCTTGTTGAAGGCGATCTCGCCGCGCGCCGAGCCGACGGCGCGGAAGATCCCCGACGCGACCATGACGACGCCGAGGAACCCGACGAGGAAGCCGAACGCCCGCATCGCGCCCGGGAAGGCCGCTTCTCCGACAGTGAGGTCGTTGATCCGCGGCGCGGCCAGCCAGACGCCCGCGGCGATGGCGGCGCCGAAGCCGAGCGTCGTCGCGTACGCGAGCCCTGCGACGACGCCCCGGCGTCGCGGGTCGTCCGCGTACTCTGGGAGGTACCGCTGTAGCGCCGGCACGCTCCCGAAGGTGACGAGCCGAGACAGGAGCTGGGCGATCCGCCACGCCAGCGCGTAGACGCCGTACGCCGTCGGGCCGAGCCCCCGCGCGAGGACGAACTCGGTCGCCGCCGTCAGCGCTCGCTGCCCGGAGACGCCGCCGGACGTGACCACGGCGCCGTGAGCGATGGTCACGAGCGCCTCGCGCTCGTCGTCGGGGATCGAATCGGTATCGCCGTCGCTCGGGGCGTCGTCGCCCGGGGCGTCGCTACCGCTCGCGGACTCGTCTGGGGGGCTGCCGTCGGTTTCGGCGCTGGCTCCGTCGACCACGGATCGGTTCTATCCGTCCTGTCTCGTCTCGGGAGAAAAGCGACTCGTTCCGTCGCCGACCCCCTTCGCTACCAGCGGTGGTGGACGTGCTCGCGGACGCGCTCGTCGTACGCCTCGCGGACCGTCTCATGGGCGGCCTCGCCGAGGGGCGGAGCGTCGCTGACGGCCGCGTTCGCGCGGACGTGCTCGGGCGTCGTCGACCCCGGGATCACGGTCGAGACAGCGTCGTGATCGAGGATCCACCGGAGCGAGAACTGCGCGAGCGAGAGGCCGTCGCCGGTCGCGTCGGTCGGGTCGGCGGCGACCGCGTCGGCGCGGGCCGCGAGCGCGTCGGCCGCGTCCAGTCCGGCCTCGTAGGGGACGCCGGCGAACGTCTCGCCGACGTCGAAGGCGTCGCCGTCGCGGTTGTAGTTGCGGTGGTCGTTCTCCGGGAACACGTCGTCCCGCGAGAGCGCGCCGGTCAGCAGGCCGGAGGCGAGCGGGACCCGACAGATCACGCCCACGTCGCGCTCGGCGGCCCGGTCGAGGAACAGGTCGGCCGGGCGCTGGCGGAAGGGGTTGAAGATGATCTGGACCGACTCGACGCCGGGGTACTCGACCGCCTTGAGCCCCTCCTCGACGCGCTCGACGCTGACGCCGTAGTTCGCGATCCGCCCCTCGTCCGCGAGGGTCGCGAGCGCGTCGAACGTCTCCGGTCGGTAGTAGACGTCGGTCGGCGGGCAGTGGAGCTGGACCAGGTCCAGCGTCTCGATCCCGAGGTTCTCGCGCGAGCGATTCACGAACCGGCGGAGGTTCGCCTCGGTGTACCCGTCGGCGACGTGGGGGTCGAGCCGTCGGCCGGCCTTCGTCGCGACCGTCACGTCGCCGCGCGCGATGTCGTCTTCGAGCACGTCCCCCAATATCTGCTCGGAGCGCCCGTCGCCGTACACGTCGGCCGTGTCGAAGAAGTCGATCCCGGCGTCGCGGGCGGTCTCGACGGCCGCCACGGCCTCGGACTCGGTCACGTCGCCCCAGTCGCTCCCGATCTGCCACGAGCCGTAGCCGACCTCGCTGACCGCGCCGACGTCCCCGAGCGTGCGGTGATTCATGTTCACTCCCAATTGGTCCGGGCGCGGGCAAGGGCGTTCCGGAGGCGGAACCGCGGGCAACGACCGGACGACCGGCAACGGAGACGACGATCTGGCTCTGTAGAACTCAGCTGTAGTCGATAGAAGCTCCGTGTTGGATACAGAGGGTGTGTACACCGCCGGTTAGGATCAAGTCCGCGGAATAGAAGTGGCCGTTCACGTACCTTCGAGAGGGAACTGACTCTCCTCGATCTGTGCGAGAGCCGCGTCGAACGCGTCGTCAGCCGTGTCGAAAGTACCGTTGTGCTCCCACTCGCCGTCGGGAGATGCAGTGTATACGTCAAAATCGCCGCCTCGGTACTCGTGAGACTCGACGTACAGTTCTTTCTCGACGGTTCCGTCGTCGAGGAGCAACCAGACCCCCAATTCCTTCCCGCCTTCCAAGTCGCGCCGTCTGCGCCAGTGCATACGTAGTATTCGGACGCTGGGCATCTAAACGCTAGCCCTACCAGAACGAAACCGACTGTACAACTGACTCCGCCGACCGTGAATATGCGCGCTGTATTCAGCACGGCCACTGTGACCGATCACGGAGTGAGGATTTCAACGGAGCCGGTGAGTTATAAATGGCAGATCTGAGGCTCCCGAGACGGTGCTCACCGCCGCCTCGTCGTCGATACTCGCGGACTGCTCGCCGGCTCTGCCGAACTCCCGTTCGCCGGGCGGGCTCCCGTCTGAGACGGCCGGTCTCTGCGGCTCGCAAGCGGAGTCTCACACGACCGTTTGTGCCATCGACAATATTATTCGCAACTGGACGCCAGTCGGAGCCATGAAGCGGAGACGTGCCCTCTCCGTCGTCGGACTGTCGGCGCTTCCCCTTTCGGGGTGTTTGGATAGCGTCGGTCGGGACGGCACGCCCGGGGATCCGGGGTCGGGCGACGGGCGTTCGGTCACGGCGTCGCTCTCGCGCGTGGCCGGCGACGGAGCCATCGGTTTCAGTTGCGACGTTCGCCGCTCCGAGATCGGCGAGGGGTCCCCGGCGGTCGTCGAACTGACGGCGAGAAACGAAACGGAGCGCGAGATCGAGTACGTGACGGGCGCTCCGGAGCCGTTCGGAGTGCTCTACGACCCGGACGCGCCCGCCGCGATCCTGTGGACTGAAAAGTACGTCGAGAGTCAGCACGTGGAGACGGAGGGCCGTCGGGTAACCGGCGGGGACGACATCGGAATCAGCGTCGCGCTCGCCCCCGGAGGCTCCCGCTCCGAGACGTACGAGTTCGCCGCCCCTCCGGGGAGCTATTCGATACGGCAGACCGGGAACCCGATCACGCTCGGCGAGGAGACGTACGAACTGCGCATCGACGTCGCGGAGGCCTGACCGCGCCGTCGGCGCCTCGTGGAGACCCGAGCCGGTCGGAGCGGTTCGCCTCCGGCGGGTCCCACGAGAGCCGGCTCACCGACCCCTCGACGACGTCGGTCCGGGGTTACAACACGTCCGCCAGCGCGTCCATCGTCTCGTCCACGCGGTCGACCCGCGCGCTGTGACCCATGTGGCCGACGCGCAGGATGTCCCCGGCTAACTCCCCGAGTCCCGTCGCGACGAGCACGTCGTGCTCCTCGCGAAGGCGCTCCTGCAGTTCCGCTGCTCGTCCGGGGACCGCGAACGCGGTCACCGTGGGAGAACTGCGCTCGGGGCCCGGATACGGCTCTACCCCCAACTCGGCCCCGCGCTCACGACACCGCGCCGCCGCGGTGCGGTGTCGCTCCCGGACCGCATCGAGGCCCTCCTCCAGCCACAGCCCGAGCGCCGCGTCGAGCGCGACGACCTCGGTCGTCAGGTGGGTGTACGGGAACCCTCCGGAGGTGTCGCGCCACGGCAGGAAGTTCGTGTACAGCGAGTGCGGGTCGCGCTCGTCCATCGCGGCCCACGCGCGCTCGCTGATCGCGGCCGTGGTGAGCCCCGGCGGCGCGCTGAAGCACTTCTGGGAGGCCCCCAGACAGACGTCGATCCGCTCGGTCGGCACCCGCACCCCGCCGAGCGAGGAGACCGCGTCGACGACGGTGAGGACCTCCCCGTCGGCCCCCTCCAACAGGTCGAGCGCGGGACCGAGGTCGTTGAGCGCCCCCGTGGGCGTCTCGCAGTGGACCATCGTCGCGACGTCGAAGTCGGTGCCCTCGTCGGCGAGGGTCGACTCCAGTTCCGCGAGCGGGAGCGGGTCGTCGTAGTCGGCCGAGACCAGCGTCGCCTCGCCGCCGTACGACTCGACGAAGTCGGCGAATCCGTCGCCGTAGAGCCCGTTCGACAGGCAGAGGACCTCGGTGCCGGGCTCGACGAGCGAGGCGATCGCGGCCTCCAGACCGAGGATCCCCTCCCCGCCGGGGACGACGACGTCGCGGGCCGGCCCGTCGCCCGTCCCCGCGGGTCGGTCGGCCTCCCTCGGCTCGAGCCCGTACGCCGCCGCCAACCGGTCGGTGAGCCGGTCGTAGATCCGCTGAAACTCCGGGTCCACGTCGGGGTTGATCAGCTCGCGGCTCATCGCGTCGCGGACGGGGGCGGGGAGCGCGGTCGGTCCCGGCGTCATGAGCATACCGAGACACTCGGTTCCAGCGAGATAAGCGCCCCGTACCGGCCGCGGTCGGCGCGGTCCGTCGACACGCGTAAACATATATGACCGGCGGGAGGAGTTGGGCGTATGACACGCCGCCCGCGCTCCCGTTCGGGCTCGGTTCTATCGGCGGACGGACGCCCCTCGGCCGTCGGGCCGGTGAGGTGAATGACCCGACGGATCGCCCCGGTCCTCGCGCTCGTCGCCGTCCTCGCGCTCCTCGTCGGGTCGTTCGCCGGACTCGCCGTCGCCCAGGAGGAGCCGCCGTTCGTCCGCGGCGAACCCGAGTTGGACGTGTACGTCCCGGACTCGACGGTGACACCGGGAACGGCGACGGAGCTCGCGGTGCAGGTCGCGAACGACGGCGAGGTCGACGCCGGGTCGGACGCCCGACGGGCCGCGGTCACGACCGCGCGCGGCGTCGTGGTCGAGGTCCGGAACGACGGCTCGCCGCTCGTCGTCGAGACGGGACGATTCGCCGTCGGGTCGATCGCCGAGGGCGCGGTCCGGGAGGTGCCCGTCTCCGTGAGGGTCCCGGCCGACGCGGAGCCGGGGCGGCACTCGCTCGACGTGCGGCTCCGGTACTCGCACACGTTCCTCTCGGCCCCGCGGAGCGGGATCGTGCAGGACCGGACGCGGACGCGGACCGAGTCCGTATCGGTGACCGTCGACGACGCGCCCCGCTTCGCGATCCGGACGGTCGACACCGACGTCCAGGTCGGCGACTCCGGAACGCTCGCGGTGAACGTGACCAACGTCGGGGGCGAGCCCGCCCGCGACCTCTCGGTCGAACTCGCCGCGAACGGCCCGGACGTCGCGCTCGGCGAGACGGACCGGAACACCGCGCGGATCGACCGGCTCGCCCCCGGAGCGAACGCCACGGTCAGGTTCCCGGCGAGCGTCCGCGCGGACGCCGCCGCCGAGTCGTTCGACCTCACCGGCACCGTTCGATACACCGACGTCGACGGCATCCGCGACGCGCACGAGGGGATCCCGGTCGGGCTCCGACCGCGGCCTGAGCAGTCCTTCTCTGTCGCGGTCGACGACTCCACGCTCCGCGTCGGCGAGAACGGAAGCGTCAGCGGGACGATCCGCAACGACGGGCCGAGCGACGTTCGGAGCGTCGTCCTCGCGGTCGGCGACGGGGCGTTCGTCCCCCGCAGTCCGCGGTACGCCGTCGGCGACCTCGCGGCCGGCGAGAGCGCCGCCTTCCGGTTCCGCGGCGAGATCCCGGCGGACGCCGACTCGGTGCCGCTGCAGTTGGTCCTCTCGACGAGCTACCGGAGCGCCGCCGACGCGGAACGGACGACGCGGGAGGCGGTACGCGTTCCCGTCGCCGAGCGCCGGGACGCGGTGACGGTGTCCGCGGTCGACCCGCGATTCGCGGCCGGCGAAGACGGCGTGTTGCGCCTCGACGTGACGAACCGTCGGGACGTCGAACTGCGCGACGTCGAACTGCGCCTCGCCGTCGACCAGCCGTTAGAGAGCGAGTTCCGAACGACCGTGATCCCGTCGCTGGCGCCCGGAGAGACGGGCCGGGTCGCGTTCGACCTCTCGATCGACGGCGACGCGCCGCCGAGTCGGTATCCGGCGAGCGTCGAGATCGGCTACACCGACCCCGGCGGGGTCCGCGTCACCGGCGACACCGCGACGGTCGCCGCCTCGGTCGTCGAGTCGTCCGGCGGGGGGGTCCCCGTCGAGGCCGCCGTGTTGACCGTCCTCCTGCTCCTCGTCGCCACCGGCGCGTGGTGGTTCTATGTCCGGTGAGACCGACCGCCCGCTCGTCGTCGAGGGACTCACGAAGGACTTCGGGAGCGTGGTCGCGAACGACGACGTGTCGTTCACTGTGAACCGGGGAGAGGTGTTCGGGTTCCTCGGGCCCAACGGGGCGGGGAAGTCGACGACGATACGACTGCTGCTGGGGCTGTTAAAACCCACCTCGGGGACGGCGAGGGTGCTCGGCGCCGACATCCGCGACGAGACAGCGCTGACCGAGGCCAAGCGCCGGATCGGGTACCTCCCCGCTCACCTCGGCTTCGACGAGAAGGTGACCGGCGAGGCGGTGCTCGACTACCACGGCGAGATGAAGGGCGACGGCCGCCGCGAGGAGTTGCTGGAGCTGTTCACCCCGCCGGTCGACCGACCGGTACGCGAGTACTCGACCGGGAACAAACGGATGCTCGGACTGGTGCAGGCGTTCATGCACGACCCGGACCTCGTGATCATGGACGAGCCCACCGGCGGGCTCGACCCGCTCAAACAGGAGGCGTTCAACGAGTTCGTCCGGGAGGAGCGCGACCGCGGCACGACCGTGTTCTTCTCCTCGCACGTGTTGAGCGAGGTGCGACGGGTCTGCGACCGCGTCGGCATCCTCCGCGCCGGGAGGCTCGTCGAGCTCGAGAACGTCGAAGCGCTGCTCCACCGGAGCGGCAAACACGTGCGGGTGCACGCGAGCGACGCGGCGGTCGCGGCGATAGCCGGCCTCGACGGCGTCGTCGATCCCAAGCGGTTCGCCGAAGGCGTCCAGTTCGTCTACGCCGGCGACGTCAACGCGCTCCTCGGCGAACTCGCGACCCACGACGTCAGCGACGTGGAGATCGGCGAGCCCCCGATCGAGGACGTGTTCGCCCACTACTACGGGAGCGAGGAGTCGGCGGACGGAGGGGACGACGCCGGAGGGGCGTCGGACGGGGGAGGCGAAGGCGACGGGGTGGAGACGCCGAACGGAGGCGACGGGGTGGAGACGCCGGACGAAAGCGACGGGGCGGGAGCGACGAATGTTTGAGACGGCTCGGTACGAGGGGCGACGGCGGCTCCGCGGCGCCGCGATCCTCACGGCCGGCGTCGGGGCGTACGCCGGGTTCATCGTCTGGTACTTCACCGTTCTGGAGGGCGTCAACTACGAGGACGTCTTCAGGGACCTGCCCCCGGCGATGCTGGAGGCGTTCGGCATCGAGAGCCTGTCGACCATCGAGGGGTTCCTCGGCGCGCAGGTGTTCAACTTCGTCTGGCTGCTCGGCCTGGGGCTGTACTTCGCGTACGCCGCCGGCGGCACCGTCGCGGGCGACATCGAGACGGAGCGGATGGAGCTCCTCCTGTCGTTTCCCGTCACGCGGTCACGGCTGCTCGTCGAGAAGTTCGCGGGACTGCTCGTCCCGATGATAGCCGTCAACGCCGGCGGCGGCCCGATCATCTACCTATTCGTCGTCGCCGTCGGCGAGACGGTCCCGCTCGACCGCCTGCTGTTAGCCCACCTGCTGTCGATCCCGTTTCTCCTCGTCTGTGCGGGGGTCGGCCTCGTCTTCTCGGTCGCCGTCGACCGCGCGGCGGTCGCCGAGCGGGCCGCCGTCGGCACCGTCTTCGTCCTGTACCTCGTCGAGTCCGTCGTCGGCGGCGCCGACGCGTACGACTGGATACAGTACCTGAGCCCGACGCACTACTACGAACCGACGCCGATCCTGATCGACGGGTCGTTCGAGCCCATCGACTCGGCCATCCTCCTCGTCGCGTTCGTCGGACTGCTCATCCTCTCGCAGGTGCTGTTCGAGCGGAGGGACATCTGAAACGCTCGAGATACGGCAGTTAAG
Organism: Halorubrum sp. Eb13; assembly: GCF_002252895.1. Lineage (NCBI taxonomy): Archaea > Methanobacteriati > Methanobacteriota > Halobacteria > Halobacteriales > Haloferacaceae > Halorubrum > Halorubrum sp. Eb13. The sequence goes on from NZ_NHPE01000034.1 coordinate 17,434, forward strand.
CGCTTTCTCCCGGATCGATCGACTCGACCCGGTGGCCACTTCCGGTCCGCCGACACGTTAATACCGTTCTGTCGCTTTCGTTCCGCCACGATGATGCTGCCGACACACGTGCTGGCCGGGATGCTGCTCGCCGCGCCCCTCGTGCGCGTGGCGCCGGAACTGGCGCCCGTGGGGCTGGTCGCGGGGTTCCTGGGCGGCCTGTTCCCCGACCTCGACATGTACGTCGGCCACCGGAAGACCCTCCACTACCCGGTCTACTACTCGGCGGCCGCCGTCGTCGCCCTCGTCGTCGCCTTAGCGGCCCCCTCGGCGGCCGCGGTCGGGGCGGCCCTGTTCTTCCTCGGGGCGGCGCTCCACAGCGTCTCGGACATGTACGGCGGCGGCCTGGAGCTGCGGCCGTGGGAGGGGAACTCCGACCGCGCGGTGTACGACCACTACCGGAAGCGCTGGGTCGCGCCGCGCTCCGGCGTCAGGTACGACGGCGCCGCTGAGGACCTCGCGCTCTCCGTCGGGCTGTCGCTCCCGCTCCTCTACCTGCTCGACGGCCCGCTCCGGCTGATCGTGGCCGGGACCCTGCTCGTCGCCGCCGTCTACACCGTCCTCCGCCGGCATCTCGCGGAGCTCGCCGCGCTCGTGATCCCGCTGGTGCCGGCGGCGCTGACCCCGTACCTGCCGGACCGGTACGCGGAGACGGAGTCGGGCGAGTAGCCCGCCCCGCCTCGACACCGTCCGTCTCGTCGCGGCTGCCGAGCCGTTCAATGCGCACTGCTAACTGAGCGCGCAGCCGTCACGAGAGACTCGACCCGCTCCGCTCGTGCGGGGACCGCCGTTCCAACGGGCGTCCCCGTCCGCGGACGGTTCGCTGCCGAAACACCGGGATCACTGGCCGATTCCACCGCCGAGGGCGCCGGCTCGTCGAGTGCGTAACTTACCAATAAGTTACAGAAGGTGTCCCGTTCGTCATGCGGATATAGTATTGTACGTTAATCCCAAAACCATTATCAACTCACGCGGTCTACGGACGGATGTATGACAGAGTCCTATCCGAGGCCATCGCCGGGCGCGAACGCCGGAGGCGGAGGGGAGTGCCGATGACGGGCACGGAGCTGCTCCCCGGCGCGCCCCCGACCGTGGCGGCGCTCGTCGTGATCGGGCTCGTCCTCGTCGAGGCGGCGCTTTTGTACGCCGCCTACGGGATCCTCGAGGACAAACTGGCGCCGACCGTATTTAACCGGATACAGCGGATTTAGATGCTCGGACTGCTGGGCCTGAGCGCGGAGCTCTTCGCGCTGTTCGTCGTCTTCGGGTTCATGGTCGGGGTGTTCTTCGGGTTCTTCGGGATGGGCGGATCGTTCCTCGTGACGCCCGCGCTGCTCATCTTGGGATACTCCGCTCCGGTCGCCATCGGGAGCTCGATGGCGTTCGTGTTCGGGACGGCGGTGATCGCGACGTTGAAACACCACGACGCCGGGCAGGTGGACTACCGGCTCGGCGCGCTGATGTTCGTCGGGATCACGATCGGCATCGAGCTCGGCAGCCGGCTGGTGTTCGGGCTGGAGGTGCTCGGCATCGCGAGCGTCGTCGTCGGCGTCGCGTACGTCATCTTGCTCGCGGCCATCGGGATCCTCTTCACGCGGAACGCGCTGAACGACGAGGCGGACGCGGGGGGAGACGGGCCGGAGGCGGAGAGCGAGGGCGGGTCCGACGTCACGCCGGAGGACGACGTCCCCGAGATCGCCCGGAAGATCAAGTCGTACAACGTTCCGCCGATGATGACGCTCGCGGACGGGAGCGAGGCGTCGCTGTGGACCATCACCGGAGTCGGCGGCGGCGTCGGCCTGATCTCCGGGTTCCTCGGCGTCGGCGGCGGCTTC
>NZ_NHPE01000085.1:0-50495 GCF_002252895.1 Halorubrum sp. Eb13
CTCGGGGCCTGGATCGGAATCGGGGGGACGGCGGGCGTCAGGTGGAGGGACATGCGTGCGTCCGGTTTCGAACGGCCCGAGGAAGGCGTGTCGGTCGGCGAGGCGAAGAGCGGTCCGGACCGAAGCGCGCTACCGGTCGCGGTCCGACGGTTCCCGGTCGCGATCGGATCGGCCGCGAGACTCGGCCGAGTCGGTGCCCTCGTCGGGCGCGACCGCGTCCGCGTACCGATCGAGGAACTCCTCGCGCGAGAGCCCGTCGGCCTCGATCGAACAGACGAGCGACTCCAGCCCGTCCCGGGGCTGGTGGCAGAGGTCGTCGTCGCAGTCTGTACAGAGGTACTCGAACTCCTTGTCGCGCCGGTTCCAGCGGTCCCCCTCCTTGTCGTACTCGCGCGCGTCCTCGCGCAGCAGCGAGTCGCCGCACGCGATGCAGGTCACCGTCCGCCGGTCCCGGCTCTTCCGGGATCCCCACATGTGCGCTACCTCGGTCCCACCCTACTTAGCGTTTGGTGCGGAGCGGTCAGACCCGCGTCGCACGGGCGTCGTTCGAGGCGGACGCCGGCGACGTGCACACCTATAACGCTGGCACCGCTCCCCCCGGTATGACGATCCGCGAATCCGACCTCCCCGGCGTCGGGAAGAAGTTCGAGATCGAACTCGACGACGGCGAGATGATCGTCGTCATCCACAACACGGGTAAACGCGAGCTGTTCCGCCGCCCCGACCCGGACGCCGACTCGGAGAAGGTGTTCGAGTTCGGCGACGACCTCGCCCGGACGATCGGGTCGATCGTCGAGGGCGCGTACTTCCAGCCGGTCGAGCCCGACACGCAGGAGACGACCCTGCCCGGCGGCATCCTCCTGGAGTGGTACGAGATCCAGCCGGGGTCGCCGCTGATCGGCGAGACGCTGGAGAGCGCGGACATCGGCGACCGAACCGGGCTCGCCGTCGTCGCGCTCCAGCGCGGCGACGGGGTCGTCGACAGCCCGAGCGCGGACACCACGCTCCGCGAAGGCGACACGGTCATCGGGGTCGGAACGCCCGAGGACTGCGCGGCGTTCGAGGAGCTCCTCACCGGATGAGCGGCCGCGACGACGCGGTCGGGGCGGCCCCTCGGGTCGCCCGTCTCGGGGGTAGCCGGTAGTGGCGCTGCTCGACGTCGGCGTCATGTTCGCCGCGGTCGCGGTCGCCGGGTGGGTCGCGAACCGCGCCGGTCAGTCCGTGATCCCCTTCTATATCGTCGCCGGGATGCTACTCGGGGAGTTCGTCCTCGGCCGGCTCTCCCTGCCGGCGGTCGGGACCGTCTACGTCCCCGAGACGGAGTTCATCGCGCTCGGCGCGGAGCTCGGGATCGTCTTCCTCCTGTTTTTCCTCGGGCTGGAGTTCAACCTCGACCGCCTGCTCGCGCGACGGCGCCAGATCGGGACCGCGGGGACGATCGACCTCGCGAACTTCGGGGCCGGGCTCGTCCTCGGGTGGCTCGTCTTCGGCGCGTTCCTCCCGGCGTTTCTGACCGCCGGGATCGTCTACATCTCCTCGTCGGCGGTGATCACGAAGTCGCTCATCGACCTCGGCTGGATCGCCAACGACGAGGCGGAGCCGCTGCTCGGGACCCTCGTCTACGAGGACCTGTTCATCGCCGTCTACCTCGCCGTGGCCTCGGCGCTCGTGCTCGGCGGCGGCGACGTGGGCGCGGCCGCGACGGACGTCGGGATCGCGATCGCGTTTATCCTCGTGCTGCTGGGGGCGGTCCAGTTCGGCACGCCCGCGTTCGACCGGCTGCTGGCGACCGACAACCCGGAGTTCGTCGCGCTCAGGTCGATCGCGACCGTGGTGCTCGTCGCCGGCGCGGCGCTCGCGCTCGGCGTCAGCGAGGCGGTCGCCGCCTTCTTCGTCGGGATGGCGTTCGCGTCGACGGAGTACGCCCACGGGGTCGAGACGCTGCTCGAACCCGTCCGCGACACGTTCGCGGCGGTGTTCTTCTTCTGGATCGGGCTCGTCACCGACCCGCTCCTCTTCGGCGGCGTGGCGGCGCTGATCGCGCTCGCGGTGCTCGTGACGACGCCGACGAAGCTCGTCACCGGCTTCTTCGCCGGGCGCGCCTTCGACCTCGACGCCAAGCGGTCGACCCGCGTCGCGCTCGGGATGACGACCCGCGGGGAGTTCTCGCTGATCATCGCGACGGTCGCCGTGACCGGGGCCGAGGCGGGGACGTTCGACCCGGCGGTCGCGCAGACGATCAACGCGTTCGCGGTCGGCTACGTCCTCGTGATGGCGATACTCGGCACGACGCTGATGCAGTACTCCGGGCCGTTCGAGTCGATCGCGGTCTCGTGGCTGGATCGCGGTGCCGGTGATGCGGATGGCGATCGTTTATAAATAGCCGACGATGGATCGACGGTAAACACCTCCAAAGCCCCAGCCGGGAGGCGGGCGCACGCTCGCTGCGGTCCTCGGTCGCTCACTCCGTTCGCTCCCTGTGGTCCTTACGTCGTCATCAGAACGCTCCGCGTTCTGATTGGCTCACGAGAGCGGAGCTCTCGTGAACGCCTGCGCCCGCCTCCCGGCTGCCCCTTTGAGTCCCACCCCGCACGGCACCGCAACCGCACCTCACGCCTCCCCAGCCTCGTCGCTGGCACCCTCCGCTTCGCTTCGGGAGCCAGCGACTCCCTCGCGCGGCGCTCTTCGCGGCCGCCATCGGCGGCCGCTCGGAGGCGCGCGCCACCGCACTATCGTTTATTTATAAATAGTCGCCGTCGGCGGTCGCTTAGGCCTCTTCGCTCGCCAGTTCTTCGAACACGGCATCGACCATCTCGCCGGTGTCCTCGACGATCGCGTCCATCTCGTCGTCGTCGACGGGCATGCCGAGGAGGCGCGCGATCTTCATGATCGAGACGTGGTAGACGACCTGCTCGCCGGGGGACTCCTCCCAGACGATCATGTTACACGGGAACAGCCCGCCGATGCGCTTGTCGGTCGCGTCGAGCGCGCGGTCCGCCATCGCGGGGTTGCAGGCGCCGAGCACGTAGTACGGGTCCCGGTCGGCGTCGACCTTCTCGTTCAGCATGTCGGACGGGGAGAACTCGACCGGGATGCCGAAGCCGGCGTCGAGGCACACCTCGCGGACGCGCTCGACCGCCGACTCGTGGTCGGTCGACAGCGTCGCTCGCTTCTCGCCGTACTCCTCGGGGTCGATTTCGTGCGGATCGAAGGGAATCGCCATGCGTCGACTCCGCCTCGCCGAGTTAAAAAGGGCGCGGCGGCCGGGAACGGCGGCGCGGGCTACTCGGTCGCGACCGGGCCGCGCCCGACGAGCTTCTCGACCTCGGCGACGAACTCGCTGCGGCTCTCGAACAGCGGTACCTCGGAGTCCGCGAGGACGTCGTCGAGGTCGCGGGGGCCGTCCGGGCTCCGGACCGCGGCGTCGCCCTCCTGCGCCGCGATGTCGCTGCGCGTCGCGGGCCACGTGAGCCGTGACGCGACGCGGGCGATCGGCTCGCCCGCCACGTCCGGTCCCTCGCCGAGCTCGACGGCCGGCTCGCTCTCCTCGGCCTCGTCGTTGTCGCTCATACCCCGCGGTTCCGCTCCGGCGACACTAATGGTTTCGATGCGAATCGGATCGTGCCCTCACGCGCCGCGCGGCCTCGGATTCGCCCGTTCGATCGATTTCCGTGACTCTCAACCGAGATCGGCCCACGATCTGGTCGGACATCGCCCGTCTGACGACCGACAAACAAACCCGAAATAATTCGGTATCACAACTATATCATTCGGCAATAAGTTCCGATTGCGGAGTAAGCACACGACTCCCGTATCTCGCGTCGGGTCCCTGCGCGCCGATCTTTCGGGTCTCACTGTCACACTCCCCCTTCGCGTCCCTTTCCTCGCCCGCTTCGTCTCTCCCACGCCCGCTTCGTCTCTCCCTCGCGCGCTCTTTCGCTTCGCGGACACGGACCTTTCCCCCGCGGCCGGACGGACCGGTCACCGCCAGCCGCGGTCGGTGTCGTTCAGTCGCTCGCAGCCGTCCGCCGTGACGACGACGAGGTCCTCGATCCGGCAGCCGAACCGTCCGTCGAGGTAGACCCCCGGCTCGACGGAGAACACCATCCCCGGCTCGAGCTCCCGGTCGTTGCCCGCGACGATGTACGGCTCCTCGTGGACGTCGAGCCCCACCCCGTGTCCGGTCCGGTGGACGAACGCGTCGCCGTACCCCGCCGACTCGATCACCTCCCGCGCCGCCCGGTCGACCGACGCGGCCGCGACGCCCGGCGCGACGGCGTCGACAGCGGCCGCCTGCGCCTCCCGAACCGCCTCGTGGACGCGCTCGTACTCCGCCGGGGGGTCGCCGTCGAAGGCGAGCGTGCGCGTCTGGTCGGAGGGGTAGCCGCCGACGCGCGTCCCGAAGTCGAGCACGACGGGCTCGCCGGCCCGGATCTCTCGGTCGCCGTGGCCGTGGTGCGGCTTCGCCCCGTTCGGGCCCGACCCTACGACCGTCTCGAACGAGACGCCGGTGCCGCCGTGCGCGGCCAGCCGGTCGGCGATCCACGCGGCGAGGTCGCGCTCGGTCATTCCGACCGCGTCGGCGCCCAGCTCGCGGAGGTCGCGCACGGTCGCGTCCGCGGCGGCGGCCGCCTCGCGCAGCGCCGCCACCTCGGCGTCGTCCTTACGGACCCGGAGGTCGGCGAGCGCCTCGCTCGCGAGCCCCCATGTCGCGTCCGGCGCCGCCGCGCGGAGGTCCTGCGTGAACGTCGCCCACATCGTGTCGTCGACGAGGAGGCGCCCCTCGCGGAGGCCGCGGTCGGCGAGCAGGTCGCGCGCGGCCGCCACCGGATCGTCGCCGTCGGCCCACGTCCGGACGTCGACGACGCTCGTCTCCTCGCGCACCTGCGTCTCGTACAGGTCCGGGACGAGGAGAGCGGGCGCGGTCCCGTCGCTCCGCGCGGCTCCGTCCCCGCTGTCGTGCCCGCCGCCGTCGCCCGCGGTCGGCACGGCGAGCAGGAAGTGCCGCTCGCTCGGCTCCTCCTCGAACCCGGTGAGGTACAGGAGGTTCCGGCTCGGGAAACAGACCAGTCCGTCGGCGTCGACCGCTCGCAGCCGCGCCGCGGCGCGTTCGCGGCGGTCCGCGTGGGTGTCGTCGGTCATAGACGACCTCGGCCCGGCGGTCGCATATAAGTAGGGTGTCGTTGACGCCGAGGCAAGCGGCTCGTAACCATGTGCCTGCCCGTGCAATATGTGAGCATGAGCATCGAGAACGCGTCGACGTTCGACTGCCCGGAGTGCGACGTGACCGCACCCTCCGCGTCCGTCCCGTACGACACCCTCGGATACGCGGTCTGTCCGGTCTGCTCGTACGCGACCGGCCCGGTCGACCGAGACTGACGGTCGACCGAGACTGACGGCCGCTCGACGGCCCCGCCGCGACGACTGCGCCTCGACGGCCCCGCCGCGACGACCGCGCCTCGACGACCGCGCCTCGACGGCCCCGCCGCGACGACCGCGCCCGAACCGGGCCGTTTTAGCCGCCGCGCCGGCCTTCTGGGGTATGAGCTGGTCTCTGGGACGCGAGGACGAGGCGATCACCGAGTGGGAGCGCTCCGACGGCTACGCGACGGTCCGCGTCCGCGAGCGCGCCGACGGCGGGTTCGTCGTCCGCCTCGACGTGATGGAGCAGGCCGTCGACGAGTCGGCCTACGAGCGCGAGCGCTTCGACGACCGCGAGGCCGCGCTCGACCGCGCCGCCGAGTGGCGCGAGGAGCGGACCATCGAGGACTGACCCGGTCGGTTCGGCCCCGCTCCCCCCGCCCGACCCTCACCGCCTCAGATCGGCCCCACGTCGTCGGCGAGGAACGCCTGACACTCGACGGTCCGCCCGTCGGGGTCCTCGGCGAAGAACTGGTAGATGTCGTACCGCTCGTTCTCCCTCGGTTCCTCGACCGCGCCGGGCGCGCTCGCGTCGTCCCGGCGGTCGCTCGCCTCTGCGAGGCGCTCCCGCACGTCGTCGACCGTTTCGCGGTCGGGGTAGACGAACGTGAACGTCCCGCACGTCTCGGTCTCGTCGCGGTCGCAGAAGCCGAACAGGAGGTTGTCGTGGCGGAGGATCGTGCAGTCGGGCTGTTCGAGCCACGTCTCGGCGCCCAGTTCCTCGCGGTAGAAGTCGACGACGCCGCCTCGGTTCTCCGTTCCGTGGAAGACGATCCCGGACATGCCCGAGGCGTCGCGTCCCGATCACTTCACCGCTCCGGGTGCACCGGCGCGTCGAACCCGCCCCTCACGAGCGGCTTCGCGACGTGCCGTCGGGCGCTCGGGGGGACCTCGTACCAGCCGGGCTCCAGCTCGCGGTCGATCTCGTGAGCGACCTTTCCGGGCGCGTCGGTGCCGCAGTCCCGGCAGCGGTACCCCTGTCCCCGGCCCGCCGAGGACATGGATCGACCGCAGTCCGGGCAGGTCGGCACCGCCGGCTCGGTCCGCACGAGGTCCCGGACGGCGAACTTCTCCAGCTTGAGCGTCGCGGTCGGTCCCTCCGCCTCACCCGCCGACCGTTCCCGTCGCTCGTGTTCGCCGCACAGGGTCACCCGGTCGCCGGGTCGGAGGGCGCGCACCCGGTCGCGGAAGCGGCCGGTCGGCGCGAAGGCGACGCAGCGGAGCCGGCCGCCGCCTCCCGCGGAGCGTTCCCCGGGCGCCGCGACGTCGACGTGGACGTGACCCCCCCGTTTCGTCTCCGGTTCGCCCGCGACCGCGCCGGCGACTCGGTAGCCCGCGCCGTCGCGGAGGTCGCCGATCCGCCCGGGCGCGAGGTGGGCGTCGGTCCCCTGATTGGTGAGGAAGGTCGCGGCGCGCTCGACCGGCTCGCTCTCGACGGCCTCGGCGACCTCCCGGCACGCCGCCGGGTCGTCGCCGCGGATGCCGTGGAGGATCGGACCGGGGGCGTTGGGGACGCAGACCGCCGCGCCCGTCTCGCGGTCGACGGTGTCCCAGACGGTCGGGTACCCCGCGTCGGCCGCGGCGAAGACGCTCTCGACGTCGACCTCGCGGGGCGTCCCGCAGCGGTCCAGCTCGCGGTACGAGATCCGCTCCGCCGTCCAGTCGTCGAACGCGGCCGGGGCGCCGACCGCCGCGAGCGCGCCGATCCGGCCGCGGCCGGCGACCGCCTCGTCCCCCGTCTCACCGCCGGTCCCGAACGCGGCGTGTCGGTAGCCGCGCGCGTCGGCGATCGACAGCGCCTCGTCGAGCGAGAGCCGGCGCCGGAGCGCGCGGCGGGCGAAGTCGGCGACGTCGTCCGGGATCCGCGACGTCGACGAGGCGGCGCCGGCGTCCTCCGGGGCCCCGGCGGCGGGGGCGACCGGCGCGAACGGGTCCCCCGCGACGTCGACGTCGGCGGCGACGACGCCCGGCGAGGTCCGGGGGTCGTCGGCCGCGGCGAACTCCCGGACCGCCTCCGCGGCGAGGTCGAACGCCGCCGCCGCGTCGATTCTCGAAACGTGGACCGCGACGGCGGCGTTCCCCCGCGTCTTGTGTTTCACGGCGGGGTTCAGCCGGACGAGGAGCCGGCGGCGGACCCGCCCGCCGGCCGCTTCGAGCCGCTCGGCGAGCCGCGCGCCGACGTACGTCGTGCACATCCCGCGCTCGCGGGAGTCGGTGTCGTCGACGGCGACGATGGGCATACGCGCCCTTCTCCGCTCCCGGACAAACCGGTTTCGGCCGGTCGCTCGGGCCCCTCCCGAGCGATTAGCCGCCGATCGGCGCCGACGCGGTATTTAACGGCTCCGGTGGGTGAGACGGAGAAAACGCAAGCGGGCGGCGGTTTCGAGCGGCCGCAAGTGACACAACGCATATATACGGCGAGCCGCCTATTTCAGGGTATGTCCCGGACTGCGCTGATAGAAAACGTCACCGCGATGCTGGAGGACGCGGGCTTCCTCGTCAGCGATCGGTGTGCGGTCCGGCCCAAGAGCTTCGACGTGGCGGCCCGGCGCGGCGACGACCTGCTCCTCCTGAAGATCCTCGGCAACGTCGACGCCCTGGACGCGGAGACCGGCGCTGAGATGCGCCGGCTCGGCGAGTACCTGCGGGCGACGCCGATGGTGATCGGGGTCCGGACCCGCGACGAGGAGCTGAAGCCCGGCGTCGTTTACTTCCGGCACGGCGTCCCGGTGATCAACCCCGACACGGGGTACGACCTATTCGTCGAGGGGATGCCGCCGCTCATCTACGCGGCCCCCGGCGGGCTCTACGTCAGCCTCGACGGCGACCTCCTCGCCGACGAGCGCGAGGAGCGCGGCTGGTCGCTCGGCCAGCTCGCGACCGAACTCGGCGTCTCCCGGCGCACCGTCTCGAAGTACGAGGACGGGATGAACGCCTCCATCGAGGTCGCGATCCAGTTAGAAGAGCTGTTCGACGAGCCGTTCTCCAGCCCGGTCGACGTGCTGGACGGCGCCGACGAGGTGCGCGACGCCGACCCGACCCCCTCGGCGCCCGAGACCGACCCCGACGACGAGCACGTCCTCCACGTGCTCACCAACGCCGGCTTCACGGTCCACCCGACCGCCCGGGCGCCGTTCAAGGCCGTCTCGGAGGACGATCAGCGCGCCGAGACCCGCGTCCTCACCGGTCACTCGGCGTTCACCCCCGCGGCGGAGAAGCGCGCGCGGATCATGTCTTCGATCGGCGAAGTCGCCCGCACGCGCTCGGTGTACTTCACCGAGGAGGACGAGAAGCGCGAGTCGATCGAGGGCACCGCGCTGGTCTCCTGCGACGAGCTCGCCGGTATCACCGACCCCGAGGAGATCCGCGAGCTCATCCGCGACCGGGCGGAAGCGCCCTCCGAGGCCTGAGACCGCGAGCGCGTTCCGGCCCACTTATCGCCCGAACAAGCGACTGAAGAAGCCGCCGCTCTCCTCCTCGTCGTCCGCCTCGGCTCCGTCCGACGCCGTCTTCCCGCTCTGTTCCCCCGCGTCTCCGTCGCCGTCGGTGCCCCCCGAGAGCACGGTGTTCCTGCCGCCGGTGTCGTCGTCGCGGAACGGGACGCTCCCCGCGAGCTCGTCTTCCGGACCGGTCGCTTCCGCCTCGCCGATCTCCGGCTCGTCGACCTCCGCCTCGTCGTCCGGACCGGCCCCTTCCGCCTCGTCGATCTCTGGCTCGTCGATCTCTGGCTCGTCGATCTCTGGCTCGTCGATCTCTGGCTCGTCGATCTCTGGCTCGTCGATCTCTGGCTCGTCGACTTCCCTATCGTCGCTCCCCGTATCGTCGGTCGCTTCTCCGTCGTCTGCGGCCCCTTCTCCGTCGTCTGCGGCCCCTTCTCCGTCGTCTGCGGCCGCTTCCTCGGTGTCCTCCGGCGTCGCTTCGTCGCCGTCGTCCGCTGCGACCTCGTCTTCGTCCGCCGCGGTCTCGTCCTCGAACGCTTCGGCCTCCGCCGCGTCCTCCTCGATCATCGCCTCGAGGTCGTCGCCGTCGACGTGCTCCTCGCCGACGGTCTCCGTCTCGCCGGTCGCGGCCCGATCCGCGGCCGCGGCGTCAGCGGTCGCTTCGGCGTCGACCTCGTCGTCGTCGGCCGGCGCTTCCGTGCCTTCCCCCGGAACGGGGTCCTCGTCGGCGACGATGATCTCCTCCTCGTCGCCCGGGTCGCTCAGTCCCCCCGGCTCGGCGTCGGCGACGATGATCTCGTCGTCGTCCGCGTCGGTGCCGTCCGCGTCGGTATCGTCCGCGTCGGTATCGTCCGCGTCGGTGTCGTCGGCCTCCCCTTTGACCTCCTCGGCCTCCGCGGACTCGTCCGCGTGGTCGGCTTCCTCCGCGTGGTCGGCTTCCTCCGGCTCCGAGTCGTCGGTCGCGTCGGACTCGCCGATCCCGGCTCCCTCGACGGCCGCGCCCGTCAGGGCCCGAGCGAGGTCCCGGTAGGCCCGAGTGGCGGGCGCCTCCGGCGCGAACGTCGGGAGCGGTCGGTTCGCGGTCGCCGCCCGGACCACCGCGTCGTCCTCCGGGATCCGACCGAGGACCGGCGCGTCGAGCACGTCGCCGACGTCGTCGAGCCTCTCGGCGCCGGCGACGCCCGGGTCGGCGTCGGGGTCGACGCGGGTGATCGCGGCGCCGGCGACCGCGCCGCCGAGCCGCTCGGCGAGCTGTCGCGTCTTCTCGGTGTCGCCGAGGGCGCTCCGCTCGGCGGTCGAGACGAGGAGCGTCTCGTCGGCGATCGCGAGCGGGAGGCTCGAATCGTGCGAGAGCCCCGCGCCGGCGTCGACGAACACGTAGTCGGCGCCCTCGAAGGCGGCGACCGCGTCGCTGAGCCCGGCGGGGTCGGCCGACGCGTAGGCGTCGAGGTCGTCCGCGCCGGGGACGACCCGGAGCCCCTCGGGCCCCTCGTGGACCGCGTCGAGCGGGTCGGCCCGCCCCGCGAGCACGTCGTGGAGCGTCGTCTCGCCGGGCGTCACGCCCAGCGCGCCCGCGAGGTTCGCCATGCCGATGTCGGCGTCGACCGCGACGACGTCGGCGCCGGAGCCGGCCAGGATCGTCGCGATCGCCGCGGTCGTGGTGGTCTTCCCGACCCCACCTTTCGCCGACGCGACCGCATACACCGTTGCCATACGGTGACGGTCCGGCGACTGGTACTTAAATGTAGGCGGCGGCCGCCGGCCGGAGACGTGCGGGCGCCGCGGATTCCCGCCGATATCGGGGGCAACGCCCGCGTACTTTCGCAAACACCTTATACGTCGCTTGTAGAGTTTCAGGCGATTAGTAGCATGGCGAGACCAGAGGTGCTCGACCGGATCAAGGAGGCTGAACGGGAGGCGGACGAGATCATCGCGGAGGCGGAATCGGACGCCGACGAGCGCCTCGCCGAGGCTCGAGAGCGCGCGGAGGCGATCCGCGCCGAGGCCGAGGAGGAGGCGGAGTCCGAGGCCGCGGAACGGCTCGAGGCCGCCCGCGAGGAGATCGAGGAACGCCGCGAGGAGATCCTCGAGTCGGGCCGGTCCGACCGCGACGAGCTCGAACGCGAGGCCCGCGAGCGCGTGGACTCGGCCGTCGACTACGCAGTCGAACGGTTCGAGGAAGCGGTGAACCAACAGGCCGAGGAGGCGGTGGATGCTCAGGCCTGAGCGGATGAGCAAGGTGTCGGTGACGGGCTCGAAGCGCGTCATCGACGACGTCATCGAGGCGGCGTACGCCCACCACTCGCTGCACGTCACGGACTACGACGAGCGCTACGAGGGGTTCGCGCCCGGCGAGTCGCTCGAGGGCGCCCAGACGGTGAACGAGCGGCTCGTCACCGTCCGCTCGCTGGAGAGCGTCCTCGACGTCGAGGGCGACGAGGTCGACGCGGCCCGCGCCATCGACGACGAGGAGCTCGAACGCGAGCTCGCCGACGTCCGCGAGCGCGTCAACGCCCTCAACGACCGGCGTGACGAGCTCCAGACCGAGATCCGCGACCGGGAGGAGGAGATCGACCGCATGGAGCCGTTCGCCGACCTCGGCATCGAGCTCGACCTGCTCCGCGGCTACGACTCGCTGGAGGTCGTCGTCGGCGAGGCCAAGCCCGACGCCGTCGAGGCGACGCTCGCCGACGCCGACGGGATCGACGCCTACGAGGTGTTCGCCGGGAGCGACGTCGTGGCGATCTTCGCGAAGCCCGCCGACGGGGCCGAGGAGGGGGTCCTGCAGGACTCGCTCGTCGGCGTCGACATCGCGCTGCTGGAGGTCCCCGAGGCCGAGGCCGGCCCCGCGGAGTACGTCGCGGAGCTGGAGCGCGAGCGCGAGGATCTGCGGACCGACCTCGAGGCGATCGAGGCCGACCTCGCAGCCATGAAGGAGGAGGCGGCCGCCTTCCTGCTCCGCGCCGAGGAGCAGCTCACCATCGAGGCCGAGAAGAAGGAGGCGCCGCTCTCCTTCGCGACCACCGAGAACGCGTTCGTCGCGGAGGGGTGGATCCCCACGGACACCTACCCCGAATTCGAGGCGACCGTCGCCGACGCCGTCGGCGACCACGCCGAGGTCGAGGAGCTCGAACGCGCTTCGTTCACGCCCGACGGTGACCACCACACCGAGGCGGTGGACGGCGACGAGGGCGATTCCGCGAGCGCGGTCGACGCCGACGCCGGCGCCGCGGACGCGACGGCCGAGAAGGCGGCCGCCACCGACGGCGGCCACGCGATGCACGGCGACGACGACCCGCCGGTCGTCCAAGACAACGGGAACGCGGCGGGGCCGTTCGAGCTGCTCGTGCAGGGCTTCGGCCGACCGAAGTACTCTGAGTTCGACCCGACGCTCCTCGTCTTCCTCACGTTCCCGCTCATGTTCGGGTTCATGATCGGCGACGTCGGGTACGGCGTCCTCTACGCCGCGATCGGCTACTTCCTGTACAGCCGATTCGACGGGACGTTCCGGGAGCTCGGCGCCGTCGCGATGTGGGCCGGCGGCTTCACGATCCTGTTCGGGATCTACTTCGGGATCGACCTGTTCGGCTACCACGCGTACCAGCTGCTGCCGGGTGACATCCACTGGCCCGTCGACGGGAAGGGGCTCTCGCCGGCGGACCTCGACTGGGCGCTGTCGTTCCTCGTCGCCAGCGTGCTGTTCGGTCTCGTCCACCTGAACGCGGGGCACATCCTCTCGTTCGTGAGCAACTACCAGCAGCACGACCTCAAACACGCACTGTACGAGGGCGGGTCGTGGCTGCTGATCCTCAACGGCGCGTGGGTCTGGATCTTCAGCCAGCACGTGCTCGGTCCGAAGCCGGCGTTCCTCTTCGACTCGTTCTCGATACTCACCTTCGGGGCGGTGTCGTTCGCCGGCTTCCCGGTCGCGGTCGGGTACGTCGCCATCGCGGCCATCGCTCTCGGCGTCGTCCTGCTCGCGATCGGCGAGCCGCCGGAGCTCGCCGAGGTGCTCTCGCCGATCGTCAACGTCATCTCGTACGCCCGGATCATGGCGGTGCTGCTCGCGAAGGGCGGGATGGCGCTAGCGGTGAACCTGCTCGCGTTCGGCGCGTACATCGACGAGGGCGGCGCGGGGAGCTTCCACTTCATTTTCTCCGCCGACTACCTCGAGTACGTGCGGAGCCACCCGGAGGACTACGAGCTCGTCTTCGCGGGGATCACGACCGCCTTCGACCCCGCCTCGATCGGCCTCGTCGGGGTCGTCGCGCTCGTCGGCGGGGTCGTCGTGGCCGTCGTCGGCCACGTCGTCGTCCTCCTGCTCGGCGTCACCTCCGCCGGCATTCAGGCGGTGCGTCTCGAGTACGTGGAGTTCTTCGGGAACTTCTACGAAGGCGGCGGCGACAGCTACCTGCCGTTCGGCTACGACCGAGAGTACACCACCGAGGAGTAGGGCGTCCGGCGGCCGCGTCCCGCCCTGTCGCCTCCGCCCCTCGCAGTCACTCACTGCCGCTCTCGCCGGCTCGGACACGCCCGTCACGCGTCGCGGCGAGTCGCGTTCGAGTCGCGTTTAGCCCCGCCTCCATCCCCGACTGCGGCCGGTCTATTCGGTCGTTTTGGGAAGCTTTATGACTACTGTGGCGGCAACTAGCAACTGTTCGGAGACGAGCAACCGGAACTACTACCAATGCTTGAAGCTACCAACGCACTCGGGAACGCCGTACTGTCCACCGGAGGAACACTTACTGACCCCAACGCCGCGGCAGCGCTCGCCGTCGGCCTCGCGGCGCTCGGTGCGGGCTACGCGGAGCGCGGTATCGGCTCGGCCGCCGTCGGCGCGATGGCCGAGGACGAGGACCTCTTCGTCAACGGGCTCATCCTGACGGTGCTTCCCGAGACGATCGTCATCCTCGCGCTCGTCGTCGTGTTCATCGTCGGGTAACCCTTTTTCAACCAATGAGTTTGGACACTGTCGTTGAGGACGTTCGAGACGAAGCCCGCGCGCGTGCAGAGGAGATCCGCGAAGCGGCGGAGTCCGAGGCGGACGAGATCGTCGCCGAGGCGGAGGCCGACGCCGAGCGCATCCGCGAGGAGCGGCTCGCAGAGGTCGACCGACAGATCGACCAAGAGCGCGAGCAGACGCTCTCGTCGGCCAAACTCGAGGCGAAGCAGGAGCGGCTCGGAGCCCGCCGCGACGTCCTCGAAGACGTCCACGACGACGTCGAGGCGGCGATCGCCGGTCTCGACGACGACCGCCGTCGCGAGCTGACCGAGACGCTGCTCGACGCGAGCCTCGCGGAGTTCGACGGCGACGCCGACGTCGCCGTCTACACTCGCGCCGAGGACGTCGAGCTCCTCGAGGAGCTCGTCGCCGACCGCAACGCGGAAGTCGACGGCGAAGTCGACTGTCTCGGCGGCGTGGTCGCCGAGAGCGACACCTCTCGCGTTCGCGTGAACAACACGTTCGACTCGGTCCTGGAGTCCGTCTGGGACGACGAGTTGAAGAACATCTCGGAGCGGCTGTTCGACCAATGAGCGCCGTCGGGAGCTCGAACCCGGAGTACGTCGTCGCGCGGGTTCGCGCCCGCCGCGGCAGCCTCTACGGGGACGAGGAGTACCGCAAGCTGACCCGGATGGGCCCGGCGGAGATCGCCCGGTTCATGGAGGAATCGAGCTACGGGCGGGAGATCAACGCCCTCGGGAGCCGCCACGGCGGCGTGGACCTCATCGAGTACGCGCTGAACCGGAACCTCGCCCAGCAGTTCGAGGGGATCTTAGAGTGGAGCGAGGGAAGGCTGTACGACCAGATCGCCCGCTACCTCCGCAAGTTCGACGCGTGGAACGTGAAGACGGTCATCCGCGGCGTCTACACCGACGCGGACCAGTCCGACGTCGAAGTCGACCTGATCCGCGCCGGCGAGTTCGACGACCGTTTGATCCGACGCCTGCTGGAGGCCGACTCGATCGACGGCGTCGTCGAGGTGCTGGAAGACACGATCTACGGCCCGCCGCTCCGCGAGGCGTACGCCGAGTACGAGGAGACGGACGTGCTGGTTCCCCTCGAGAACGCCGTCGACCGCGCGTTCTACGAGCGGCTCCTCTCCGGGCTCGGTAACGACGAACCGACCCGGCAGTACGAGGCGTTCCTCAAGGCGGAGGTCGACTTCCGGAACGCGACGAACGCCCTCCGGCTCGCCCGGTCGGGCGCGGACATCGACCCCGCCGCGTACTTCATCGAGGGCGGCGAGCTGTTCACCCGCGGGTCGCTCGCGCGGCTCGCGCGGAACCTCGACGAGCTCGTGGAATACATCGCGGACAGCCAGTACGCCGAGCAGCTCGGCCCGGCGCTGCGCGAACTCGAGGAGGCGGACAGCCTCATCGCGTTCGAGCACGCGACCGACGCCGCGCTGCTCGCGTACGGCGACCGGCTCGGCACGATCCACCCGGTGTCGGTCACCCCGGTCATCTCCTACATCCTCGCGAAGGAGCGAGAGGTGGAGAACATCCGGGCGATCGCCCGCGGCAAGGAGGCCGGCCTGTCGGCCGACGAGATCGAATCGGAGCTGGTGATAACATGAGCCAGGAGATCGCCGTCGTCGGCAGCCCCGAGTTCACTACGGGGTTCCGGCTCGCCGGCGTGCGGAAGTTCGAGAACGTACCAGACGACGAGAAGGACGAGCGGCTCGACGACGCCGTCGAACGGACCCTCGACGACGAGGGCACCGGCATCATCGTGATGCACAACGACGACCTCGACCACCTCTCGCGGGGGACCCGCGAGTCGGTGGAGGGGAGCATCGAGCCCGTGCTCGTCACGCTCGGCGGCGCCGGCGCCGGCAGCGGCGGGCTGCGCGACCAGATCAAACGAGCCATCGGGATCGACCTGATGGAGGAGGACGATTAACATGAGCAAAGCAGAATCCACGGAGACCACCCCTACCGAAGACGGTGTTATCCAAAGCGTGAGCGGTCCGGTCGTGAGCGCCCGCGACCTCGACGCCCGCATGAACGACGTCGTCTACGTCGGCGACGAAGGCCTCATGGGGGAAGTGATCGAGATCGAAGGCGACATCACGACCATTCAGGTGTACGAGGAGACCTCCGGGGTCGCCCCCGGCGAACCCGTCGAGAACACGGGCGAGCCGCTGTCGGTCGACCTTGGTCCGGGCATGCTGGACGCCATCTACGACGGCGTCCAGCGACCCCTGGACGTGCTGGAGGGCAAGATGGGCAGTCCCTACCTCGACCGCGGGGTCGACGCGCCCGGCATCGACCTCGAGGAGGAGTGGGAGTTCGAGCCGATCGTCGAGGTCGGCGACGAGGTCGGCCGCGGCGACGTGGTCGGCGTCGTCGAGGAGACGGTCACCATCGACCACAAGGTGATGGTGCCGCCGGACGCCCTCGAGGAGGGCGAGACCACCGAGGTCACCGCGATCGAGTCGGGCTCGTTCGACGTCACCGAGACGGTGGCCGAGCTCGCGAACGGGACCGACGTCTCGATGCACCAGGAGTGGCCCGTCCGCGAGGCGCGCCCCTCCGAGAACAAGAAGACGCCCCGGACGCCGCTGGTGTCCGGACAGCGCATCCTCGACGGCCTGTTCCCCATCGCGAAGGGCGGGACGGCCGCGATCCCGGGCCCGTTCGGCTCCGGGAAGACCGTCACGCAGCACCAGCTCGCGAAGTACGCCGACGCCGACATTATCGTCTACGTCGGCTGCGGCGAGCGCGGAAACGAGATGACCGAGGTCATCGAGGACTTCCCCGAGCTGGAGGACCCGGCCAACGGCAACCCGCTGATGGCCCGCACCTCGCTCATCGCGAACACCTCGAACATGCCCGTCGCGGCGCGTGAGTCCTGTATCTACACGGGGATCACGATCGCCGAGTACTACCGCGACATGGGGTACGACGTCGCGCTGATGGCCGACTCCACCTCGCGGTGGGCGGAGGCGATGCGCGAGATCTCCTCCCGGCTGGAGGAGATGCCCGGCGAGGAGGGGTACCCCGCGTACCTCGCCGCCCGGCTCGCGCAGTTCTACGAGCGCGCCGGCTACTTCGAGAACGTCAACGGGACGGAGGGGTCCGTCTCGGCGATCGGCGCGGTGTCGCCGCCCGGCGGTGACTTCTCCGAGCCGGTCACCCAGAACACGCTGCGCATCGTGAAGACGTTCTGGGCGCTCGACGCGGACCTGGCGGAGCGCCGCCACTTCCCGTCGATCAACTGGAACGAGTCGTACTCGCTGTACAAAGACCAGCTCGACCCGTGGTTCGAGAACGAGGTCGCCGACGACTGGGCGGAGAAGCGCCAGTGGGCGGTCGACGTGCTCGACGAGGAGACCGAGCTGCAGGAGATCGTCCAGCTCGTCGGGAAGGACGCCCTGCCCGACGACCAGCAGCTCACCCTGGAGGTCGCCCGCTACCTGCGCGAGGCGTACCTCCAGCAGAACGCGTTCCACCCGGTGGACACGTACTGTCCGCCCGAGAAGACGTACCTCATGCTGACGACGATCGAGGCGTTCAACGACGAGGCGTTCAGGGCGCTCGAAGCGGGCGTCCCCGTCGAGGAGATCGTCGACACCGAGGCCGCCCCCCGAATTAACCGGATCGGCGTCCAAGAGGACTACGAGGAGTACGTCGAGGAGCTCAAAGCGGAGATCGCCGACGAGCTCCGGAGCCTCTACTGACCATGAAAGAGTATCAGACCATCACCGAGATCAGCGGCCCCCTCGTGTACGCCGAGGTCGACGAGGCGATCGGCTACGACGAGATCGTCGAGATCGAGACGGCACAGGGAGAGACGCTGCGCGGACAGGTGCTCGAATCCTCGGAGGGCGTCGTCGCCATCCAGGTGTTCGAGGGCACCTCCGGTATCGACCAGAACGCGTCCGTCCGCTTCCTGGGCGAGACGATGAAGATGCCCGTCACCGAGGACCTCCTCGGACGGGTCCTCGACGGCTCCGGCCGCCCGATCGACGACGGTCCGGAGATCGTCCCCGAGGAGCGGCAGGACATCGTCGGCGCGGCGATCAACCCCTACTCCCGGGAGTACCCCGAGGAGTTCATCGAGACGGGCGTCTCAGCGATCGACGGGATGAACACCCTCGTTCGCGGCCAGAAGCTCCCGATCTTCTCCAGCTCCGGGCAGCCGCACAGCGAGCTGGCGATGCAGATCGCCCGGCAGGCGAGCGTGCCGGAAGAGGAGGAGGCCGGGGAGGAGAGCTCCGAGTTCGCCGTCATCTTCGGCGCGATGGGGATCACCCAGGAGGAGGCGAACGAGTTCATGCAGGACTTCGAGCGCACCGGTGCGCTGGAGCGCTCCGTCGTCTTCATGAACCTCGCGGACGACCCCGCCGTCGAGCGGACGGTCACCCCGCGCATGGTGCTCACCACGGCCGAGTACCTCGCCTTCGAGAAGGACTACCACGTCCTCGTCATCCTGACGGACATGACCAACTACTGCGAGGCGCTCCGCGAGATCGGGGCGGCCCGCGAGGAGGTCCCGGGCCGACGTGGCTACCCCGGGTACATGTACACCGACCTGGCGCAGCTGTACGAGCGCGCCGGGCGCATCCAGGGCCGTGACGGGTCGGTGACGCAGATCCCGATCCTCACGATGCCGGGCGACGACGACACCCACCCGATCCCGGATCTGACCGGGTACATCACGGAGGGGCAGATCTACGTCGACCCCGACCTGAACAGTCAGGGGCTGCAGCCCCCGATCAACGTCCTCCCCAGCCTGTCGCGGCTGATGGACGACGGGATCGGCGAGGGGCTCACCCGCGAGGACCACGCCGACGTGAAAGACCAGATGTTCGCGGCGTACGCGGAGGGCGAGGACCTGCGCGACCTCGTGAACATCGTCGGGCGCGAGGCGCTCTCGGAGCTCGACAACAAGTACCTCGACTTCGCGGACGCGTTCGAGTCGGAGTTCGTCGACCAGGGCTTCGACACGAACCGCGACATCGAGGAGACGCTGGAGATCGGCTGGGACCTGCTCTCGATGCTTCCGAAGGACGCCCTCAACCGGATCGACGAGGAGTTTATCGAGGAGTACTACCGCGAGGAGGACTCCGAGCGCGAAGTCGTCGAAGCGGCCGACTGACGCGGCTTTCTTCCACTTTTCGCCCTCAGTTAGCGGCGGCGCCGGCCGGGGCCGATCGCGCGCGACACGTCACGACTGAAAAGAATTATCCGCCTCGGAGCGGAAGACTCCACCAATAAGATGGCCAAGGACGTCAAACCGACGCGGAAGAACCTGATGGCGATCGAGGACCGCATCGAGCTCTCGGAGCGCGGTCACGACACGCTCGAACAGAAGCGTGACGGCCTCATCATGGAGTTCATGGACATCCTCGATCAGGCGCAGGACGTCCGCTCGGACGTCTCCGAGAGGTACGAGACGGCCCAGCGCAAGATCGACATGGCCCGGGCGATGGAGGGCGACGTCGCCGTCCGCGGCGCGGCCGCCGCGCTGAAAGAGCACCCGGAGATCACCACCCAGTCGAAGAACATCATGGGCGTGGTCGTCCCGCAGATCGAGTCCTCGAAGGTGAAGAAGAGCCTCGACGAGCGCGGCTACGGGCTGCTCGGCTCCTCCGCCCGCATCGACGAGGCGGCCGACGCCTACGAGGAACTGTTAGAGAAGATCATCCTCGCGGCCGAGGTAGAGACGGCCATGAAGAAGATGCTCACGGAGATCGAGACCACCAAGCGCCGCGTGAACGCCTTGGAGTTCACGCTCCTCCCGACCCTCTACGAGAACCAGGAGTACATCGAGCAGAAGCTGGAGGAACAGGAGCGCGAGGAGATCTTCCGCATGAAGAAGATCAAGGCCAAAAAGGAGGAAGAAGAGAAGGAGGAGGCCGAAGAGGCCGCCGCCGAGGCCGCGGCGGCCCGGGCCGAGGAGCCGGAGCCCGCGGACTGACCGGTTCCGTCGACTCGCGCCGTCCCGCGTCTACCGACCGAACCCGCCGTCTCATCCATCTCGTTTCTCATGTCCTGTCCCCGTTGTGACGCCGACCTCGTCGCGTTCGTCGTCCCGCCCGCGATCCGCGAGCACGCGCCGGCCGCGACGACGGCGATCTGCACCCGCTGTCTGCGGACGTTCGCCGCCGACGGGAGCGACGGGGGCGTCGAGGTCGACGGGTCCGACTCCGCGTCCCCCGCCGACCCCGATTTCTCCGCGGTCGACTCCGCGTTCCCCGACGGCGAGGCGGGCGCGGCGCTCGCGCTCGTCTGCGGCAAGCTGGAGTCGTTCGCGCTCAACCGCGCCTCGATCGAGGCGCTCGTCGACCACGCGGAGCGGTCCGGCGCCGACGTCTTCGCCTTCTTGCAGCGCCTCGACGCCGCGGACGCCGCCTTCGACCTCGACCGGCGGCGGGCGGCGCTGCTGGACGTGCTGTGAGGGCTCGCCGGCGCGTGGCGATCGCCGAGCCGATACCGACGCTCGGGAGTCAGTCCTCGTCGAGGTCGACGCCCGGGGGGTCGTCCCACTCGTCCTCGTCGTCCGACTCGTCGTCGGCCTCGGTCCCCGCCGGGCCGAGCGCCTTCTCGCCGCGCCGCCGCTCGTGGACCGCGAGGCCGGCCTTGCGCGCGTCGCTCCCGCCCGCGTACGGGTCTTCGGACGGGTCGTACGACTGTTCGTCCCGCTCGAAGAGGTACGCGAAGAGGCCGAACAGCGGGACGACGAAGGCGATGAGCGCCCACTTCCTCCGGTCCATCCCGTGTTTCGGGGCGTCGACGTAGGCGAACGCCGCGAAGCCGACGAGCCAGGCGAGCGGGACGCCGACGAGGATGGCGACGACGAACGGCTCCATACCCACGCTTCGGGCTCGTCGGCTTAAGCACACGGGTGGATTTCGGGTGGAGAGAAGTCGCGTCCGTCCCGGTACGCCGGTCCCGGCCGAAGGACACTATCCGGTGGAGCCCGTACCGATCTCATGCAGCTGTTCTGGCACCGACGCGACCCGCGGACCAGGGACAACGCCGGGCTCGCGGCGGCCGCGCGGGCGGGGACCGTCGTCCCCGTCTTCGTCTACGACGCCGACCTGTTCGAGACGGTGGGAGCGCGCCAGCGCGCCTTCCTCCTCCGCCACGTGAAGCGGTTGGAGGCTCGTTACCGCGAGCTCGGGAGCGACCTCGTCGTCCGGGCGGGCGACCCCGAAGAGGTCCTCGTCGAGCTCGCCGACGAGCACGGCGCCGAGGCGGTGTTCTACAACGAGTACTACCGCCCCGCTCGGCGCAACCGGCAGCGCGCGGTCGAGGACGCCCTCGCGGGCGCCGGAGTCGAGACCGACGCGCGGACCGACGCCGTCCTGGTCGACCCCGCCCGGCTCGAGGAGCGCTACGCGAACCACGGCCGGTTCCACGACGACTGGGCGGCGGTGCCCAAGCCCGGACCGTATCCGGAGCCAGAGTCGGAGTCGTTGGCGGCCGTGCGCGACGGGAAGACGGTCCCCGAACCGGACGCCGACATCGACCTCCCCGAGGCGGGGTACGAGGCCGCCCGCGAGCGGTTCGACGACTTCCTCGACTACGGGATCACGTCGTACAACGACACCCGCGACGACCTCCGGCGCGCCGCGGAGGAGCCCACGCACGCGGTCTCGCGGCTGTCGCCGTACCTCGCGACCGGCGCGATCGGGATCCGCGAGGTGTGGGCGGGCGCGAGCGACGTCTACGAGGCAGTCACCGGCGGCGAGCGCCGCAACGTGGACAAGTACCGCTACGAGCTGTCGTGGCGCGAGCAGATGTACCACCTGCTCTACTACAACCCCGACCTGGCGGTGTCGAACTACAAGTCGTTCCCGAACGAGATCGCGTGGCGCGACGACGACGCCGACTTCGAGGCGTGGGCGCGCGGCGAGACCGGCTACCCGCTCGTCGACGCCGGGATGCGACAGCTGAACGCGGAGGGGTACATCCACAATCGCCCGCGGCAGGTGGTCGCGAGCTTCCTGACGAAACACCTCCTGATCGACTGGCGGCGCGGAGCGCGCTACTTCACCAAACAGCTGATCGACCACGACTACGCCTCGAACCACGGGGCGTGGCAGTGGACCGCGTCGACGGGCACCGACTCCGTCGACGTCCGCATCTTCGACCCGGTGAGTCAGATGAGCAAGTACGACGACGGCGCCCACTTCGTGAAGGCGTACGTCCCCGAGCTCCGCGACGTGCCCGCCGGGAAGGTCGTCGACTGGCCGACGCTCTCGCACGGCGAACGCGAGGAGTTCGCGCCCGACTACCCGCACCCGATCGTCGACCGGAACGAGGGGTACGAGCGCGCCCAGCGCGTCTTCGAGGAGGCGCTTGGAAAGCGGTGAGCGGCGGTCGGTCATAAATGGCCGCGGCGGCGCACATCTGCGAGCGACCGCCCCCGACCGCGGTCGACGACCGCTCCGGGCCGACGATCTTATGGCGTCTCCGCCGCGACCGAGGGACGTGCATCGGTTCGTTCGGGGCCTCCCGTCCCTCCTACTTGGACTGTTCGTCGGGAGCTCCGTCGCGTTCGTCGGTAGCCCGGACCCGACCGGCGTTTTCACGCTCGTCGCCGGCCTCGCTCTGACCGTCGCGTCAGCGGCGGGGATCTACGTCGGTATCGGCCGTTTATAAGTGAACAGGCGGGGTGCGGAGCGCTTCCGTCCCCGCTCCCGTCCGATCCGACGATTTAAAACGATCTCCGCGGGAACGACGCGGTAATGAGTCTCGTCGTTACCGACACCCTGGCAGACGAGCGCGTCGAGTTCACGGCCGACGGCGACGTCACGCTCTACGTCTGCGGGCTGACGGTGTCGGACGACCCCCACCTTGGACACGCCCGCCTGTGGTTCCACGCCGACGTTCTCCACCGGTGGCTCGATTACCTCGGCTACGACGTGCGTCACGTCGAGAACGTCACCGACGTCAACGAGAAGATCACGGCCCGCGTCGGCGAGCGCGACGAGTGGGCCGCCGAGCGCGACGTGGCCGAGGCGTTCACCGCGACCACCTTCGACGCGATGCGCGGGCTGAACCTCCTGCGCGCGGAGGTG
Source organism: Halorubrum sp. Eb13 (assembly GCF_002252895.1). Classification (NCBI taxonomy): domain Archaea; kingdom Methanobacteriati; phylum Methanobacteriota; class Halobacteria; order Halobacteriales; family Haloferacaceae; genus Halorubrum; species Halorubrum sp. Eb13. The sequence continues at coordinate 22,898 of NZ_NHPE01000085.1, forward strand.
TACCCCCGCGTCACCGAGCACGTCCCGGAGATCCGCGGGCTGGTGGAGACCCTCGTCGGGAAGGGGTACGCCTACGAGTCGAACGGCTCCGTCTACTTCGACGTCACGACGTTCGAGGAGTACGGGAAGCTGTCGAACCAGGACGTCGAGGAACTGGAGGCGCAGGGCGAGCCGGACGAGCGGTCGGAGAAGCGCAACCCCTCGGACTTCGCGCTGTGGAAGGCCGGCGGCGTGAGCGAGACCGCCGCGCGCGAGCACGCGAAACACGCCCACGGCGACGTCGTCCCCGAGGGCGAGACGTGGGACTCCCCGTGGGGCGAGGGGCGGCCGGGATGGCACGTCGAGTGCTCGGCGATGTCGACGACGCACCTCGGCGACACCCTCGACGTCCACATGGGCGGGCGCGACCTCGTCTTCCCCCATCACGAGAACGAGATCGCGCAGTCCGAGGCGGCGACCGGCGAGACGTTCGCCCGCCACTGGCTCCACGTCGGTCTCCTCGAGATGGAGGGCGAGAAGATGTCCTCCTCGATCGGTAACTTCTGGACCGTCCCGGACGCCTTAGACGAGCTCGGCGTCAACGTGATCCGGACCTTCTACGCCGGCGCCGCCTACCGCTCCGAGCAGGCGCTCACCGAGGAGACGATCGCGGAGGCCGAGGAGCGCTGGGAGCGCCTTTCCCGGACGTACGACCGCGCCGTCGACGCGCTCGACTCGACCGAGGCCCGCGCGACGGCCGAAGACGGCGACCTCCGCGAGGCGGTCGACACGGCCCGCGACGAGTTCGCCGCGGCGATGAACGACGACCTGAACCTCCGCGAGGCGACCGCCGCCCTCCTAGAGCTGACGGACGCCGTGAACCGCCACGTGGACGGAGCGGGCGACAGCGGGACCGACGGAGGCGGCTCGGGAGCGGCCTACGACTACCGCGGGCTCCGCGGGGCGGTCGAGGCGTTCGAGGACCTCGCCGGCGACGTGTTGGGGCTTCAGTTCGAGGCGGAGAGCGACGGCGACGTGGAGCTGGCCGGCGAGCTCGTCGAACTGGTGCTGGACGTGCGCGAGGCCGAGCGGGCGGCCGGCAACTACGAGCGCGCGGACGAGCTCCGGGACGCGCTGCGCGACGTGGGAATCGAGATCGAGGACGGGCCGGACGGGGCGACGTACCGGTTCGAGTAGGGCGGCGGGAACGAGGGCGGAGCGGCCGCCGCCGACGTCAGTCCCAAGTCACGTAGACGAGGAACGCGATCCCGACGAACTCGAGGATCTGGAGGTACATCATCGCCCGGACCGCCGGCGCCGACATCTGCGGCGGGTTGAGGTAGTAGAACAGCGCCAGCACGTTCTCGGCCAGGAGGAAGAGCGCGAACACCGCCGACCCGAGCGTGTGCTTCGAGCGGATCTCGAGGTAGTTGCGTCCCCAGATGCCGATGAGGACGAGCAACAGCAGTACGTTGACCGCGGCGGCGACTCGCGCCACGTCGAGCACCAGGGTCATTCCGCGTCCCCTCCGATTCCTCCGTCGATCGCTTCGTTCCAGATTCGAGTCATACTCACTCCACCTGATCGATGATGTCCTCGACGGTCTCCCAGTGGTTCCGAGTGCGTTCCGTCGGCAGATACACGGCGCCGTAGTCCTGTTCGGTGCTCTCGACCACGTCGTTCTCCTCCAACACTCCGAGGTGGTGCCTGACGGTCTTGTATGCGAGGTCGAGGTCCTCGGCGAGCTGGTTGGCGTTCCGCGGTCGTTCGTCGAGCGCCCGGAGCAATCGCGCGCGGTTGGGCCCCCCCCGCGTTCCTGCCAGCACCTGCCAGAGCACCGGCTCCATCGAACATACTCATCGGAAGTCGGATATATAAACACACGGATAGCCGTACGAGGTGACGGAAGGGCACGTGACGCCGGCGGGGACCATCGAGCCTCGCGGCCGCGCTACGGCAGCAGCACTCCGTCGATCACGTGGACGAAGCCGTTCGACGCCTCGATGTCCGTGATGACGATGTCGGCCTGATCGCCGTTGAGGTCGGTGCCGTCGACGTCGACTTTCGCGCCGTTCAGGGTCGGCACTTCGTCCGCGTTGACGATCGAGTTCGCCTTCCGACGGCCGGGCACGACGTGGTAGGTGAGGATGTTGGCTAGCGTCTCGTCGTCGACCTCAGCAAGACTGTCGGCGCCAAGGCTCTCGAGGGCGTCATCGAACGCCGCGTCGGTCGGAGCGAACACGGTCAACTGGCGGTTTCCTCTCAGCGCGCCGGCGAGACCCGCCTTCTTGACCGCGGCGACGAGGACGTCGAAGCCGTCGGCGTCGTCGGCCACGTCGACGATCGTCTTGCCCTCGCTCGGCGGCTTGGCCGCGGCGGTGCCGACGCCGCCGAGCAGTGCCGCTGTTCCCGCGCCGACGCCCCTGAGTACCGTCCGTCTGTTAGCGTTCATGGGATATACCCGTCAGAGAGATCGTTTTAGTGTGCAATCAACTATTTGGTGAAAGTAACCGCAATCCCACATCAAAGAGACCCAAATCTCCGTCAGTGTTGCCGGTTTCGGTCGGACGCCGGCCGAGAGCTACGGGCGCGGAACGGGCTTCGCGATCGGACGCTGAGCCGCTACTCCAGCACGTGTTCGGTGTCGTACGATCCCAGCACGCGCACCCACCCGTTGTCGGCGATGGCCTCGACGTCCTCGACGGCGGCCGCCATGTGGTCCTCGTAGAGCCCGGCGTCGACGTCGAAGTGGAACAGGTAGTCGCCGAGGCGCTCACCGCTCGGGCGCGACTCGATCCGAGAGAGGTTGAGGTTGCGGTCGGCGAACGCCTCCAAAAGCTCCAGCAGGAGCCCCGGGTAGTTCGCGTTCGGATAGACGATCAGGGTCGTCTTTCCGCCCGCGTCGGAGCGGGCGGACGCGGGCGCGACGACGAGGAACCGGGTCGCGTTGGAGGTGCGGTCTTGGATGTCCTCCGCGAGGATTTCGAGGTCGTCGCCGGCGTTGTCCGGGTGGCCGATCCCGGCGATGCGGGCGTCCTCGCGGGCGCGCTCGACCCCGCGGGCGGTGGAGGCGACCGCTTCGAGCCCGGCGTCCGGATAGTGCTCTTCCAGCCAGTTGCGGCACTGCGCGAGCGCCTGGGAGTGGCTGGCGACGACCCCGAACTCGGGCTCCTGCGCGAGGAGCGCGTGTCGGATCGGGGTGACGACCTCGCGGGTGACCGCGACGTCGTAGTCGGCCAGCGCGTCGAGGCTCTCCGTGACGGACCCCTCGATGCTGTTCTCGATGGGGACGACTCCGCGCTCGAACTCGCCGGAGGCGACGGCGTCGACGATGGCGGTGACCGACTCGCGGAACGACACCTCGGCGGCGACGGCCCGCGCCGCACGGTGTGAGTACGTGCCGGCGGGACCGAGCGTGACGGCGTTCATCGCCCGTACCTATCAGAGCGCGTTAGAAAAGCGTGCGGGTCGCGCGAACGCCGTCGCACGGCGGTCGGCGGTCCCCCTACGGCAGTCGGAGCCGCCCGGCGTACCGGTGCCAGCCGTCGACCGTCCCGACGTACTCGTACGCGTCGGGGGGCTCGATCCCCCAGGCGCGGAGCCGGTCGTCGACGCCGTCCGCGTACGTCGCGAGGAACGACCCCCGGTCCCGGAGCGTCGGCGGCGTCCGCGTGTGCTCGGTCTCGAACCGGCAGCGCGCCGTCCGCCCGTCGTCGAGCGTCGTGATCCGGAGCCGGAGGTCCGAGCGGAGCCGCTCGCTGACCGGCGCGGGGTCGCCGCGGAGGTGTCCCTCGCCGAACGCGTCGAGGGCCGCGAGCGCCTCGTCCGGGACGTGGTTCACGGTCGACATCGCGGCCGCAGGCACCTCACTCGTTCGGCACCGCCGAGAGCGCCGCCTCGACCACCCGGACCGCGGTCGCGCCGTCGCGCCGTCCCACGACGACGGCGAGCGCGCCCCCGGCGACCCCCGCGGCCGCGACGTCGACGTCGACGGCGTCGAGGCGGCGGACGGCGGTCGCGAGCGCTCGGGCGTCGACGTCCCCGGTCGCGAGGATGGCCGTGTCGCGCCCCTCGGGGACGACCGCCGCACCGCCGACACTGAGGAGGGGATCGGTGCCGGCGTCGGCGTCTCGCTCCCCCTCGACCACTCCGACCCCGCTCCGCATCGACACGCTCGCCGAGCGCTCGGCGGTCGCGTACGCCGGGAGGTCCTCCCGGAATCGGCGGAGCGCGGTCGCGATCGCGTCGGTGTCGGCGTCGCCGTCGCCGCCGAGGTCGGCCTCGTCGGCGAGCCACGCGGCGGCGGCGCTGTGGTTCAACACGCCGGCGCGGAGCGCGTCGAGGACGAACGGGCGGGCCCGGGCCGCTTCGCGGGTGTCGGCTGCCAGCGACATGGTCGGGAGTGCGGCGCGGGCCGGCATGGCGATTTCGGTCGGGCTCGGGGAGCGCCCCTCGGCTGAACGCGGCGCCGTCGCGTTCCCGTTGCGCCGCACGTGCCGAAGTCCCTAAGAGCGGCGCGCCCTCAGCGTGTGTATGCAGTCGCTCGTCATCGTCGCACACGGCTCGCACCTCAATCCGGAGTCGAGCGCGCCGACGTACGACCACGCGGACACCATCCGCGCCACCGGCGCGTTCGACGAGGTGAAGACCGGCTTCTGGAAGGAGGAACCGCACTTCCGGGAGGTGCTCCGCACCGTCGAAGGCGACGAGATCTACGTCGTCCCGCTGTTCGTCTCGGAGGGGTACTTCACCGAGCAGGTGATCCCGCGCGAGCTCCGGCTCGACGGCTGGGACGTCGCCGAGTGGGACTCGGACGGCCTCTCGGCCGATCAGGCCACGCTCGTCGCCGAGGACATCGACCGGGAGGTCCACTACTGCGGCCCGGTGGGGACGCACCGCGCGATGACCGACGTGATCGTCCGGCGCGCGGAGTCGGTCACCGGCGATCCCGACGTGGGCGACGACTTCGGGCTCGCCGTCGTCGGCCACGGCACCGAGCGCAACGAGAACTCGGCGAAGGCGATCGAGTACCACGCCGACCGGATCGCCGAGCGCGACCGCTTCGACGAGGTGCGCGCGCTGTACATGGACGAGGACCCCGAGGTCGACGACCTCCCCGAGTTCTTCGAGAGCGACGACGTCGTCCTCGTCCCGCTGTTCATCGCCGACGGCTACCACACCCAGGAGGACATCCCGGAGGATGTCGGGCTCTGCGAGGACTACACGGAGGGGTACGACGTGCCGACCGAGGTGGACGGCACCCGGATCTGGTACGCCGGCGCCGTCGGCACCGAGCCCCTGATGGCCGACGTCGTCTTGGAGCGCGCGGCCGACGCGGGCGCCGACCTCGGTGCCGCGCTCGACGACGTGCGCGAGACCACCCGCGTCGCCACGGGGGACTGACGATGTCCGAACCCGCCGAGGAGTCGGCGGACTCCGGGGCCGCTCCCGAGCCCCCCGACATCGACCTCCCGAGCGACGCCTTCGACGCGGTGCTCGACGCGCTCAGCGACCACACCCCGGGCGACCCGCTCCGGTTCGAGGGGTTCAGCGTCGCGCCCGACCTGCGCGGCGACATCGACGAGGACCGGTACGTCCTCGCCGACGGCGACCGCCGCACCGGGCTGACGGAGGGCGAACTCCACGAGGCGCTCGCCGAGCGCGCCCCGGCGGTCACGGACTGGTACGCCTTCGAGCGCGTCGTCGGCGAGTTCGGCCCCCGTCGGGCGTTCCTGCGCTGGCTGGAGGACGCCGACGGCGCGACGGTGGCGACCCGGTACGCCGCGCTCGCGGAGGGGATCGAGCGCGCGTGGGGGGAGCTGCGGATTACGGCCACTCTCACCGACCGCGGCGAGCGCCGGTACGACGTGCGCCACGCCGACGACGCCGGCGTCTCGGTCGACGAGCTCGACGCCCACGAGGACCCGCTCGACGCCCGCGACCTCGTCAGGTACGACGAGAAGGGGCGCTACCGTCCCCTCAAGACCGCGCCGTCGCTCGCGGGCGGGTGGGTCTTCCCCGAGCTCGGTCCGCGGGACGCCTACGAGGCGGTCGAGACGATCTACCCCGCGACGGTCGCCAACTGGCACCGCGAGCGCGAGGGCGAGCTCGACGTGAACCACTGGCGCGAGACGATGGCGCGGCAGTCCGGCATCTACGGCGTCGTGAAGACGTGGGACCGCGGCGAGGGGTACGAGCACGTCAACTGGGTCGCGGAGGCGTGCTGCGACGACTCGCAGTGCCTGAAGCGCCGGGAGTGGGAGTACGACGACGAGACCGACCTCGACGTCGACGGCGGCGACGGTGCCTTCCCCTGCCGCGAGCCCTGCTCGGTCGTCGTCTCGGCCGCGCGTAAGTGGACGCGGCTGGAGAGCGAGCAGCCCCGGACCTACGAGTTCGAGCTGACGCCGAGCGAGAAGGAGCAGGTGGAGGAGATCATCGACGCTGTCGCCGACGGCCGGATCGACGAGATCCGGGAGGCCGATACGAAGGAGGGCGCGAACCGCTACCGGACGCGCTTCCTCCGCGCCAAGCTGTTCGACGGGGACGGGAACCTCGCCGGCGTGCCGACCGAGCCGGACGAGAACGACGAGGAGTAGAACGCCCGGTCGCCGCGCGCGCAGTCGCGCGTGCGGGCGGTCTTAGGCTGTATCACGAAACCTTTAGACGGGAGAGCGGCGTATCCCGGTGCAATGAGTCGCGGCCCCGAGCTGATAATTACGGAGAAGGACAACGCGGCGCGCCGCATCGCCGACATCCTGAGCGGCGAGTCCGCGACGACGGAGCGGAAGAACGACGTCAACGTGTACAAGTGGGGCGGCAAGCGCTGTATCGGCCTCTCGGGCCACGTCGTCGGGGTCGACTTCCCGGCCGAGTACAACGACTGGCGCGACGTCGAGCCGGTCGAGCTCATCGACGCGCCGGTCACCAAGGAGCCGACCCAAGAGGGGATCGTCGCCGCGCTCCGTACGCTGGCGCGGAACGCCTCTCGTGTCGTCATCGCGACCGACTACGACCGAGAGGGCGAGCTGATAGGAAAGGAGGCGTACGAGCTGGTGCGCGAGGTCAACGAGGACGCCCCTATCGATCGGGTCCGATTCTCCTCGATCACCGACAACGAGGTCACCGAGGCGTTCGCGAACCCCGACGAGCTCGACTTCGACCTCGCCGCCGCCGGCGAGGCCCGCCAGGTGATCGACCTCACGTGGGGCGCGGCGCTCACCCGCTTCCTCTCGCTGTCCGCCCGCCAGCTCGGCGACGACTTCATCTCGGTCGGCCGGGTGCAGGGGCCGACCCTCAAGCTCATCGTCGACCGCGAGCGCGAGATCCAGGCGTTCGATCCCGAGTCGTACTGGGAGCTGTACGGGAAGCTCACGAAGTCGGGCGGCGACCCCTTCGAGGCGCGCTACTTCTACCTGAACGACGAGGGCAACGAGGCCCAGCGCGTCTGGGACGGCGACGTCGCGGAGGTGCTCACCGAGGCCCTGGCGGCGGCCGACGAGGCCGTCGTCGACGACGTGCGCCGCCGGACTCGGACCGACGAGCCGCCAACCCCGTTCAACACCACGGCGTTCATTCGGGCGGCGGGCTCGCTCGGCCACTCCGCCCAGCGCGCCATGTCGCTCGCGGAGGACCTGTACACCGCCGGCTACGTCACCTACCCGCGGACGGACAACACGGTGTACCCCGAGGACCTGGAGCCCCGCGAGCTGATCGAGGAGCTCTCGGCCGCCTCGACGTTCGGGAAAGACGCGAAGTCCCTCCTCGACCAGGAGGAGATCGAGCCCACCGAGGGAGACGAGGAGACGACCGACCACCCGCCGATCCACCCGACCGGCGAGCTCCCGTCGGCGTCGGACCTCTCGGAGGACGAGTGGGAGGTGTACGAGCTTATCGTCCGCCGCTTCCTCGCGACCTGCGCCGAGCCCGCGACGTGGGAGCGGCTCCGCGTCGTCGCGCTCGCGAACGGCGAGGCGACCGCGGTCGCCGAGGGCGCTGACGGGCGGGCCGCCCTCCGGAACCCGGCGGACGCCGACGGTCCCGCCGACCTCGCCGCCGACGGCGGGCTCCGGCTCAAGGCGAACGGGAAGCGCCTGCTGGAAGCGGGGTACCACGAGGTCTACCCGTACCGCTCCAGCGACGAGCGAATCGTCCCCGACGTCGAGGTCGGCGAGAGGCTCGCGCTCGACGGCCGCCGCACGGACGCGAAGGAGACCCAGCCGCCCCGCCGGTACGGCCAGTCGCGGCTCATCGAGGAGATGGAGAAGCGCGGCGTCGGCACGAAGGCGACCCGCCACCGCACCCTCGAGAAGCTGTACGACCGCAACTACATCGAGAGCGACCCGCCGCGGCCGACCCGGCTCGCGGAGGCGGTCGTCGAGGCGGCCGAGGAGTTCGCGGAGCACATCGTCAGCGAGGAGATGACCGCCCAACTGGAGCGGGACATGCAGGCGATCGCGGCCGGCGAGAAGGGGTACGACGAGGTGACCGAGGCGTCCCGCGAGCTGCTCGACCGCGTGTTCGACGACCTCACCGAGTCCCGCGACGCGGTCGGCGACCACCTGCAGAAGTCGCTGAAGGCGGACAAGACGCTCGGCCCCTGTCCCGAGTGCGGCGCGGACCTCCTCGTCCGGAAGTCCCGACAGGGCTCGTACTTCGTGGGCTGTGACGGCTACCCCGACTGCGAGCACACCCTCCCGCTCCCCTCCACCGGGAAGCCGCTCATCCTCGACGAGACCTGCGAGGCGCACGACCTCCGGCACGTGAAGATGCTCGCGGGCCGGAAGACGTTCGTCCACGGTTGCCCGCAGTGTAAGGCCGACGAGGCCGACGATCAAGAGGACGAGGTGATCGGTGCGTGTCCGGAGTGCGGTGAGACGAACGGGGGAGAGTTGGCCATCAAACGCCTCCGCTCCGGCTCCCGGCTCGTCGGCTGCACGCGCTACCCCGACTGCGACTACTCGCTGCCGCTCCCCCGCCGCGGCGAGATCGAGGTCACCGACGAGCGCTGCGAGGAACACGACCTCCCGCACCTCCGGGTCCACTCCGGCGACGAGCCGTGGGAGCTCGGCTGTCCGATCTGTAACTACCGCGAGTTCACCGCCCGCCAGGAGGGCTCGGAGCTCCAGACGGTCGAGGGGATCGGCGAGAAGACGGCCGAGAAGCTGCAGAACGTCGGCGTCGACGGCGTCGACGATCTCAAATCCGCCGACCCGGACGATCTCGCCGCCGACGTCGACGGCGTCGGCGCCGACACCGTTCGGGACTGGCAGGCGAAGGCGGACTGACGCTCCCGGCGTCTCCGACTTTCCGACCCACAGACACATAAGCGCGGGACGCGTCAGTCGCGCTACGTATGGGTCGCGACAGCGACGCTGACGGGGACGCGGACGGCGGCCTCTCGGCCGGCGAGAGAGACCGCGCCGCCGATGAGGGGTCGCTGAGCGCGCCCGGCGGCGAGGCGGTCCCGCGCGTCCTCCGCTCGTTCGTCGACGCGATCCCGACGCCGGCGCTCGCGTGCGATCCGGGGAGCCTCGCGATCCGCGCGGCGAACCCGCCGGCGGCCGATCTGCTCGACCGCGACCGCGGCACGCTGACGCTGATGGGGCTCGACGACCTCGGCGAAGCGGCGGCGACCGTCGCCGGCGACCCGATCGGCGCGGCCGTCCGCGCCTCGCCCGACGGCGACGGCGTCACCCGCTTCGAGTGGACCGTCGCGAGCGCGCCGATGCGGCGCCTCGAACTGGCCGTCCGCGCCGCCACGGTCGCCGACCGCGAGTGGTTGATCGTCGGTCTGACCGACGTCACCGACCGGGTCACCGCCGAGGAACGCCTCCGGTCGCAGCTCCGAGTCACCGACGCGGTCGCCGCGACGGTTCCGGTCGCCCTGTTCCAGTGCACCGAGCGCGGCACCCTCTCGCGGTGGAACGACCGGCTCGCCGCGGACGCCGGCTACGAGGACGAGCGGCTCTCCGGGACCGCGTTGACGTCGCTGTTCGACGACGAGAGCCACGACGCCGTCGCCGCTGCGCTCCAGTCCGTCTACCGCGAGGCCGAGAACGCCGAGTGCGAGGCGACGCTCGTCACCCGTTCGGGCGAGCGCGTCCCGTACCGGCTCTCGCTCGGCCCGGTCACCGACGGCGACGAGGTCGTCGGCGCGGTCGGGGTCGGCGAGGACGTCACCGAGGCGTCCCTCCGAGAGGAGCGGCTCGCCGTGTTGACTCGGGTGCTCCGCCACAACTTCCGGAACGACCTCAACGTCGTCACGGGGTTCACGCAGCGGGCGATCGGCGAGGTCGAGGACCCGACGCTCGCCGCGGAGCTCGAGCGCGTCGTCGACACCGCGGAGCGGCTGCTGCGCGTCGGCGAGACCTCGCGGCGGGTCGAGCGGCTGCTCGCCGACCGGCCCACTCCCCGGCCGACGGACCTCGCGGACGAGGTCGAGGAGGCGCTGGTGACGGTTCCGTCGGAGCTCCGCGACCGCGCCGACATCGAGGTGGACGTCCCGGAGGGGATCACGGTGTCGGCGGTCGGCTACCTCGCCGAGGCGATCGCGGAGCTCGTCGACAACGCGATCCGACACGGCGACGCGGACCGCCCCTCGGTGACCGTTACTGCCGCCGAGCTCCCCAGCGAGTCGTGGACGTCGCTGGTCGTCGCCGACGACGGTCCGGGGATCCCGCCCGTCGAGCGCGCGGTGCTCACCGGCGAGGAGACGCCGCTGGAGCACGCCAGCGGGCTCGGACTCTGGTACGTGAACTGGATCGTTAGCGCCGGCGGCGGGGGCTTCGACATCGGCGAGAGCAAGGCCGGCGGCACGCGGATCGAGATGGAGCTCCGCACGGTCGACGGGGAGTGAGTCGGACGCGCCCGAGCCGTCGCTCCGGTCACTCGACGAGCCGGACCTCGTCGCCGACGGCGACGTCGACGGCGGCGCCCGCGGGGAGCTCGGCGACCGTGTCGGCCCGCCCCCGGCCCAGTCCGACGAACGGGGCGAGCCGCTTCCGCTTTCGCACCTCGCCGTCGACGAGCCACAGCGCGTCGATCGCGAACGGGACGAACAGCATGTGGAGCCACTGCGCGTCGGCCTCCTCGAAGGGGAAGACGAGCGCGTAGCCGTCGGGGACGGCGCGCCTGAACATCAGTCCGCGGCCCTGTTCGAGCGTCGACCGGGCGACGTCGACGTCGTCGGCGAGGACGGTCGACTTCCGGTCGTCGGCGTCGGGCCCCGCGTCGGCGTCGGGCCCCGCGTCGGCGTCGGGCCCCGCGCTGCGGTGGACGAGTCGCACGCTCCGGACGTGGCGACCGTCGGATAAATAGCCTCGCGATCGCGACCGCGAACCGCCGGCGCGACCGTCGATCGCCGCCGCTGACGGTCAGGAACTGCTCCGCCGGATCAGCTCGCGCTTCCGTACGTCTCCTCGAGGTACTCGACGATGTCGTCGCTCTCGGACATGCCCTCGATCCCGTTCGCCTCGTCGACGAGGACGGGCACGCCGGTCTGCCCGCTCAGCTCCTCGACCTCCGTGCGCTCGGAGTGCGAGCGCGGCACCATCACCGACTCGTACTCCACGTCCAGCTCGGCGAGCTTCGTCTTCACCTTCGCGCAGTAGGGACATCCCTCCAGTTCGTAGAGCGTCAGATTTGCCATCACCATCGGTAGGGCGTAGACGCGTAAAGAAGTACGGTGGGCGGTGCGCGCCGCGCGCACGGGCGGCGGTCGGGCTACAGGACGACGCCGCGCGTCTGCAGGACGTAGTAGACGACGAGCAGCGCCGCGATGACGTACTGGCCGAGCGCGACCTCGTCGTACTCGCCGACGGCGACCTTGATAAGCGGGTAGGCGACGATACCGGCTGCCAGCCCGTCGGCGATCGAGTAGGCGAACGGCATCACGGTGACCGTGAGCCCCGCGGAGACGGCCCACGCCGGGTCCGACCAGTCCACCTCGACGAGCCCCTGCAGCATCATCACGCCGACGACGATGAGCGCGATGAAGGAGGCGTACTCCGGGATGGCCGCGACGACGGGGATCACCGCGAGCGAGGCGACGAACAGCAGCGCGATTACCAGCGCCGTCAGGCCGGTGCGACCGCCCTCCTCGACGCCGGTCGACGACTCGATGTACGTCGTCACCGTGGAGGTGCCGAGCACCGCGCCGGCGGTCGTCCCCACCGCGTCGGCCATCAGCGGCTTGTCCATGTCGGGGAGGTCGCCGTCTTCGTCGAGGAAGTCGCCGAACTGCGAGACGCCGATGAGCGTCCCGGCGGTGTCGAAGAAGTCGACGAAGAAGAACGTGAACACGACGAGACCGAACGTGAGCGGGTCGACCCCGGAGAGCCCGTCGACGAACGCCCCCGCGAGCGGCGAGATGTCGTACTGTGCGCTCGGGAGCGTCTCCGGCGTGATCGTGCCGCGGTCGAAGAACCCGGCGAGCGTGAGCCCCCAGCCGACGACGGAGGTCGTCAGGATGCCGATCACGATCGAGCCCGTGACGCCGCGCGCCCAGAGGCCGAAGGTGAACACGAGCCCGAGGATCCCCAAGATCGCCCACGGGTTGCCGAAGATGCCGCCGAGCGTGACGAGCGTCGCGTCGTCGGGGACGACGATCTGGAGCTCCTGGAAGCCGATGAACAGGAGGAAGAGGCCGATACCGGCGCCGACCGAGCGCTTCACCGGCTCGGGGAACAGCCGGATGACGTACTCGCGCGCGCCGACCGCGGTGAGCAGCATGAAGAGGATCCCTTCGACGAACACCGCGGCGAGGGCCGTCTGCCACGGGATCCCCAAGCCGAGCACGACGGTGAACGCGAAGAAGGCGTTGAGTCCCAACCCCGGCGCGAGCCCGAACGGACGGTTGGCGTACAGCGCCATCACCAGCGTCGCGAGCGCGGACGAGAGGATCGTCGCGATGGCGATCATCTGGACCACCTCGAAGAACTCGTAGCCGGGGATCTGGATCGCCTCGGCGAGGATGAACGGGTTCACGACGATGATGTACGACATCGCGAGGAAGGTGGTGAGCCCCGCGACCAGCTCCGTACGGACGTCGGAGTCGTGCGCCTCCACGTCGAACCGCGCAGCCAGCGTATCTGTAAGCCCCATTGAACGGATGTGTCTACTTTCGTATCGGATGATAAGCCTTGCTGAACGAGCGCGGAGAATACACATACACGTGTATTAATACGCCGCTTTAGGCGTCAATAATCTAAAGAAAATGCGCGAACGTGTTTACTCCCCTTCTCTGAGCGCGACCGCCGACCCGCGCGAGCGACTCCCCGCGGGTCGCGAACGCGCCGACCGGCGCGTCACCCGACGGCCGCCGGCGGGTTACTCGAACGTCGTCAGCGCGCCGACCGGCGCGTCCGTGATCGCTCGCGCGCGCTCCATCCCCTCGTCGCCGACGGCGATGAGGGTGAAGACGCCGGTGACGTCGGCGTCGGCCTGGAGGGCGATGTCGAGGAGGAGCTCCTGGGTCTCTCCCGACCGGATCAGGTCGTCGACGACGAGCACGGTGTCGCCGGCGTCGACCGCGCTCGCGGGGAGGTAGTATGTGAGCTCGATGCCGGAGGCGAGCCGCTGGCGCGACTCGATGAACTCCTCGACGGCGGTCTCCTTCGACTTCTTGGCGTACGCGAGGCGGGCGTCGAAGAAGGAGGCCATCGCCGCGCCGAGGGTGATCCCGTCGGTGGCGGCGGTGAGGACGACGTCCGGCGACTCGAACGCGAACGTCTCCGCGGCGACGGGCGCGACCAGGTCGAGGAACGACTGGTCGAAGACGACGCCGGAGTTGTCGACGTACCCCTCGTCGTCGAACTCGACGCGGGCGATCAGCTCGTCGGCGAGCGCGTCGCGGCCCACCGCCTCGACGACCTCGCTCGCTCGGTCGGCGCCGGGCAACACGTGGCCGTTCACGTACCGGTTCAGGTCGCCGGAGGGGAGCCCGGTCACCTCGGAGAGCTCCTCGTACGTTCGCGTCTCCTTCAACATCCGCAACACGGCGACCGCCTGCAGCTGGAGGGCCGCCTTCTCTGCTCGGTTCATGCAGATGATCGTGATCGCACAAGTATGAATACGTCGAAGTGTTCTCCGGAGGAGATACACATGTGTGTGCGTGACATGGGGTCGGCTCACGGATCCGTCGCCGGGAAGTCTCGGCTCACGGATCCGCCGTCGCATCGAGAGAGTCTCGGCTCAGGCGTCGGCCGTCGCGTCGAAGAAGACGGCCGGATCGCTCACGTCGATCTCGACCACGTCCCGGTCGTCGAGGGGGCGGAGCCGGACCGTGAGCGCGCCGGCCGCGTCGGCGCCCGCCCTGAGCGACTCCAGCTCGTCGGCGCCGAGGTACGTCGGCACGCAGACGGCGACCTCGGCGTCGCCGTCCTCCGCGACGACGAGGCGGTACTCGACGCCCCCGGCCGCGGCGGCGTACACCCGAACCGAGTCGACGTCGGCGTCGCCCACGACCGCGCTCGTCTCCTCGAACTCCGAGCCGGGGAGCAGCACGTCGATCCGCGCCGCGTCCGCGACCGGGTTCACGTCGCCGGGGTGGGCGGCGACCGCCGTCCAGCCCCGGTCGCGGTACTCCGTCGCCGTCGCGTCGCTGTCGGCGACCACGTCTCCCCAGCGCTCGCCCGGATCCGTCCGTCGCATGTCCTCGTGGACCCGCCGGGATCGTAAATAGTTGTCCAGTCGCCGTGACAGAAACCGCGCGACGTGACGGCTGACGGGTGCGTTCGCGTCGTTAGGTTCATAACGTTGCCTCGTATGTGGTATGCTATGCGTTCTGACAACGACGATCGGATCAACAGGCGGACGATGCTCACGTACGCCGGCACCGCGGCCGCGGTCGGCCTCGCCGGCTGCTCCGGGAACGGCGGCGACGGCTCGGACGGTTCGGACGGGTCCGACGGCGACGATGGCACGGACGGCTCGGACGGTTCGGACGGGTCCGACGGCGACGACGGCGGCGACGAGGCCTTCGAACTCGGCGTCACCATGGGCCAGATGGACTCCGGGCTCGACCCGCAGGACCACGCGGAGACGAACACGGAGATCATCGTCGGGCAGGTGTACGAGGGCCTGCTCGACCGCGACAAGGAGGGCGGGATCATCGAAGGACTCGCCACCGACTGGGAGCGCACCGAGGACGGCAGCGTCCGGTTCGTGCTCCGCGACACCTCCTTCCACAACGGCGACCCGGTCACCTCCGAGGACGTCAGGTTCAGCATCCGGCGGATCGTCGACGACGACGTCGGTATCGCCAGCCCGCAGAAGAACGACCTCGGTTCGGTCAGCGAGGTCGTCGCCGGCGACGGCGAGGTGACCGTGAGCTTCGAGGGCTTCAACCCGATCGCCTTCCAGCTGTTCGCGACGAACGGCGAGATCGTGCAGCAGTCGTGGATCGAGGAGAACGACGGCAACTTCATCAACCGGAACACGAACGGCACCGGCCCGTTCGTCGTCACGGAGTACGACTCCGGCAACGAGGTCGCCTACGAGCCGAACGACGACTACTGGGGCGGCGACGTCCCGGTCGACGCGCTCACGATGAGCGCCTCCAGCGAGTCGAGCACGCGCGTGAACCGCCTCCTCGCGGAGGAGACGGACATCGTGACGAACGTGCCGCCGCAGGAGGTCTCGCGCGTCGAGAGCTCCGACGTCGCCGGGATCAACTCCGTGCCGAGCGCCCGGATCATCTTCCTGCAGATGCGCTACGACGTCGAGCCGTTCTCCAGCCAGCAGTTCCGGCAGGCGATGAACCACGCGGTCGACGTCGAGAGCATCATCGAGAACGTCCTCAACGGCTTCGGGAACATCACCGGCCAGCCCACCCTCGAGGGCCACGTCGGTCACAACCCCGACATCGAGCCGTACCCGTACGACCCCGAGGAGGCGGAGCGGCTGGTCGACGAGTCCGGCCACGCCGGCGTCGAGATCACGCTGCAGACGCCCATCGGGCGCTACCTCGGCGACGTCGAGATCGCCCAGGCCGCGGCGAACCAGATCGACTCGCTGTCGAACGTCTCCTGTAGCCTCGAACAGCGCGAGTTCTCCTCGCTCGTCCAGGACATCACGACGGGGAACATCGAGGACAAGCCGCACTTCAACCTTCTCGGCTGGGGGAACGGCGAGTTCGACGGGAGCCAGACCATCACGCCGCTCATGACCACGGAGGGCGCGCTCACGATCCTCGAAAACGAGGAGCTCGACCAGCTCATGGTCGACGCGGAGAGCACCGAGGACCCCGACGAGCGCGTCGAGATCCTCCAGGAGGCGAACCAGCTCGCCCACGACCTCGCCCCGTGGGTGTTCCTCCACCAGCAGTTCAGCGTCTACGGCGTCTCCAGCGACATCTCGTGGGAGCCGCGGGCCGACGAGTTCATCGACCCCGACACGGCCACCCAACAGTAACGCCAGACGACCGCCCCGAACTCATCAATGTCATTTGGGAGATTCGTACTCAAAAGAAGCCTCCAGGGACTCGGCGTCGTCTGGGGGGTCGTCACCGTCGTGTTCGCGCTCCGCTTCGTCACCCCCGGGAGCGCGATCAACGCCGTCGCACCGCTCGACGCGAGCCAGGAGACGCGACAGGCGATCGCCGCCGAGCTCGGCTTAGACCAGCCGCTCTACGTCCAGTACGGACAGTACATCTTCGACCTCCTCCGCGGCGACATGGGGTTCTCGTACATCCGCGGGCAGGAGGTCGTCGGGCTCGTGTTCGCGCGGCTGCCGGCGACGGTCGAGCTCGCGCTCGCCGCGAGCGTCGTCGCCATCGCCCTGTCGATCCCGCTCGGCGTGCTCAGCGCGACCCGGCGCAACCAGCCGGTCGACTACGGCGCGACGCTGTTCTCGCTCGGCGGGATCAGCACGCCGAACTTCTGGCTGGGAATCATGCTCATCTTGGTCTTCGCGGTGGAGTTCGACGTGTTCAACACCAGCGGTCGCGGCGTCGACGTCGGCGACGTGGCGGTGTCGATCGTCGGATCGGACCCGTTCGTCGGGACGCTGCTCGCGTGGCTCGCGTACATCACTCTCCCCGCGATCGCCTTAGGGACGTACTTCATGGCGCTGATCACGCGGCTCACCCGCTCCGGAATGTTAGACGAGCTCGGTAAGGGGTACGTGCAGGCCGCGCGGGCGAAGGGACTCCCGAACACGCTGGTCCGCTACAAACACGCGCTCCGGAACACGCTCATCCCGGTGATCACGGTGCTCGGCCTCCAGCTCGGCACGCTGATCGGCGGCGCGGTCATCACCGAGGCGGTGTTCTCGTGGCCGGGGCTCGGCACCCTCGTCATCGACAGCATCAACCGCCGCGACTGGCCGGTGTTACAGGGGAGTCTCATCGTCATCGGCACCAGCTTCGTCCTCGTGAACGTCCTCGTCGACGCCGTCTACGCGTATCTCGACCCCCAAGTGGTGAACGACTGATGGTTTCCGCACGTGTCATCCGAAATCTCAAGAAGGAGTTCAGGAACAGCGCGCTCGCGAAGATCGGCCTGCTGCTCGTGGTCGGTATCCTGTTTACCGCCGCGTTCGCGCCCTTCATCGCGCCGCACGACCCGACCGAACAGCAGCTCGACCAGAGCGAGCTCCCGCCGCTCGGCTTCAGCGAGACCACCGAGCGGACGACCTCGCAGATGGTCGAGGGGGAGATCCAGACCGTGACCGAGACCGTCGAGATCACCCCCGACGCGGCGCACCCGCTCGGCACCGACAGCCTCGGGCGAGACATGCTCTCGCGGATCATCTACGGCGCCCGGACGTCGCTGGTCGTCGGCGTGCTCGGGACGCTTCTGGCGGCGTTCGTCGGCGTCCCGGTGGGGCTGTTCGCGGGCTATCACCGCGGGAACGTCGACGACGTCCTGATGCGGATCGCCGACGTCAGCCTCGCGTTCCCGTCGCTCGTGTTGGCCGTCGCGCTCATCGGGCTGTGGGGGCGGGCGGCGGTCAACATCCCCGACCCGTTCGTCGTCGCCGGCCTCGCGCCGGAGATGCCGGAGAGCTTCGTGCTCCCGATAACCGTGGTTATCGTCGTTGGGCTCGTCAACTGGGTGTGGTTCGCCCGCGTCGCCCGCGGGGAGGCGCTCTCCCTGCGGAGTCAGGAGTACGTCAAGGCGTCCCGGGCGCTCGGAGCCGACGACACCTCGATCATCTGGAACCACGTCCTCCCGAACGCGATCACGCCGATCATCGTCCTCGCGACGGTGCAGGTGGCGGCGATCATCCTCCTGGAGAGCTCCCTGTCGTTCCTCGGCTTCTCGGGGACGACGCTCTCGTGGGGCTTCGACATCGCGCAGGGGCGCGACTATATCTCGTCGGGCCAGTGGTGGATCGCGTCGCTGCCCGGGCTCGCGATCATGTTCTCCGTGATCGGCATCAACCTCCTCGGCGACTGGCTCCGCGACTCGCTCGACCCGGGCATCGAGGGCGAAGGGGGTGCCGCATGAGCCAGGGCGTGCGGCCAGACCCCGCGCTGCGGAGCGACGACGTGCTCTCGGTGTCGGACCTCTCGACCCGCTTCTTCACCGAGGAGGGGCAGATCAACGCGGTCGAGTCGGTTTCGTTCGATCTCCGCGACAACGAGATCCTCGGGATCGTCGGCGAGTCGGGCTCCGGGAAGTCGGTGACCGCGCTGTCGCTCATCGACCTCGTCGAGTCGCCCGGTCGGATCACCGATGGAGAGGTGTGGTACCGGAACCCCGACCTCGCGGAGGAGTTCCGGGCGAGCGACGCGGTCGGCGTCGACGGCGACCACGTCGACCTCCGGACCGTCCCGCCGCGCGTCCGGCGGTCGCTCCGCGGCCCGTCGTTCAGCACCATCTTCCAGGACCCGATGAGCAGCTTCAACCCCTCGATCACCGTCGGCGAGCAGATCGCCGAGGCGGTGGAGGTACAGCGGCGCGCGAAGGCGAACCCGCGATCGACCCGCTCGCGGACCCAGGGGTACGGGCTCGGCCAGTACCTCCTCGACGGTATCGTCCCCGGCCGCGGCTACACCAGCGACGAGAGCGTCGACCGGGCGATCGAGCTGCTCGAACAGGTCGGGATCCCCGACCCGGCGGAACGCGTCGACGAGTACCCCGGCGAGTTCTCCGGCGGGATGCTCCAGCGCGCGATGATCGCGCAGGCGCTGGCCGGCGAGCCCGACGTGCTCATCGCCGACGAGCCGACGACCGCGCTCGATGTCACGATCCAGGCGCAGATCCTCAACCTCCTGCGGGAGGTCCAGGCGGACCGCGGGATGAGCATCGTGCTCATCACGCACGACCTCGGCGTCATCGCGGAGATGTGCGACCGGGTCTGCGTGATGTACGCTGGCGAGGTGGTGGAGCGCGGGACGCTCGACGCGGTGTTCGACGACTCGGTCCACCCGTACACCGAGGGGCTGCTCGGATCGATCCCGGACCTTGAGGACCCGCGCCCGCGGCTCCAACCGATCGAGGGGAACGTCCCCGGACTGGTCGATTCCGAGATGGACGACCGGTGTTACTTCGCCGACCGCTGTCCGAAGGCGATGGAGTCCTGTCTGGAGAAGCCCGCGGAGCGCGTGGTCGACGCCGAGGCCGAACACGGGGCGAAGTGCGTCCTCGCGGACCGCCCGTACGACCCGAGCGAGGCGCTTCCGGAGGACCACTTCGGGGGTGACGCGGAATGAGCGACGCCGAGGGGCCCGCCGACGCCGCCGACCCCCTCCTCTCCGTCGAGGGGCTCCGGAAGTACTACGCGGACGAGCAGTCGCTCCTCGACCGGCTGCTCGGCGCCGACGAGGAGAGCGTGAAGGCCGTCGACGGCGTCTCCTTCGAGGTCGCCGAGGGCGAGACGCTCGGGCTCGTCGGCGAGTCCGGCTGCGGCAAGTCGACGACGGGCGAGACCGTGCTTCGCCTGCGCGAGGCCACCGACGGCCGGATCTCGTTCGACGGGGCGGACCTGCTGGAGATGACCGACGCGGAGCTGACGGCGTTCCGCAGGCGCGCGCAGATCGTCTTCCAGGACCCGTTCTCCAGCCTCGACCCGCGCATGACCGCTGGCGACATCGTCACCGAGGGGCTCCGGATCCACGGGATCGCCGATCAGGGGGAGCGGCGCGAGACCGCCCGCGACCTGCTCGAACGCGTCGGCCTGTCGGCCGACCAGATCGACCGCTACCCGCACGAGTTCTCGGGCGGCCAGCGCCAGCGGATCGGGATCGCACGGGCGCTCGCGGTCGACCCGGAGTTCATCGTGCTCGACGAGCCCGTCTCGGCGCTCGACGTCTCGGTGCAGGCGCAGATCCTCAACCTCCTCGACGACCTCCAGGACGACTTCGGTCTCACCTACCTCTTCATCGCGCACAACCTCAGCGTGGTCCGGCACATCTGCGACCGCGTCGCCGTGATGTACCTCGGCGAGATCGTCGAGACCGGGCCGGTCGACGAGATCTTCGCGGACCCGGCGCACCCGTACACGGAGGCGCTGCTGTCCAGCGTCCCCCGGGTGACGACCGACGAGCGGGACGGCGACTTCGAGACGCTCCACGGCGACGTGCCGTCGCCGCGGAACCCGCCCGCGGGCTGTCATTTCCACACCCGCTGTCCAGAGGCGCGGGCGGCCTGCCGCGAGTCGTCGCCGCCGGCGTACGACGTCGGCGCTCGGCGCTCGGCGACGTGCTTCCGCGCCGACGAGGACCACTCCTACTGGGAGAGCGAGCCGATCGAGGAGAACGCCCGGACCGCGGGCGACGACGACTGAGCGGACCCGACCCGGCCGCGGGGCTCGGCGGTCGCGTCGCGACACAGGGAGGCTCGCCGGGGACCGCCCACGTCGAACGAAGTTCGATTCAGACCGAAACCCGACTTCGGAGCGCAGTCGCTCGTTCGACGAACGACCGCTCAGGCGAGCCTGACGGCCGTCCCGTACGCGATCACTTCCGAGGCGCCCTGCGTCACCTCCGACGTCTCCATCCGGACGTTCACGACGGCGTCGGCGCCCATCTCGATCGCGTCCGCCTCCATCCGCTCGATCGCTTGATCCCGGGCGTCCGCGAGCAGCGTCGAGTAGGCCTTGAGCTCACCGCCGGCGAGGTTCCGGATCCCCTGCGTGATGTCTCGGCCCACGTTCCGCGCTCGCACGGTGTTGCCGCGGGCGATACCCAGCACCTCCGCGATCTCGCGGCCGGCGACGGTTTCGGTGGTGACGGTCGCGACGAGCGACTGCTCCGGGTCGGACGAGACTACTGTCGAAGACATAATCGCCCCGTATACGTCGTCTGAGGAAATAAACCGACGGTGACGCGTGCGGCCTCGTCGCGTGGTCGCCGTCTACCGCTCCCGCACGACGACGAACTCCGCGAGGTCGCGGAGGTACTCGATCGCCTCCGTCTCGGGCGGGTCGGCGTCGTCGAGCGCGGCCAGGGCGAGCTCCGACTGCTCGCGGGCCCGCTCGTCGATCTCCTCGGGGGACAGCGAGGTGACCTGCACCACCGAGGGCCGGTCCATCTCCGCGTCCTGTCCCGTCGGCTTGCCGAGCTCGTCGGCGTCGGCGGTCGCGTCGAGCACGTCGTCGCGCATCTGGAACGCGATGCCGACGCGCTCGGCGTACTCGCCGAACGAGTCGATCGCGTGGGGGTCGGCGCCGCCGGCGACCGCGCCGAGCTCGGCGGCGGCCCGGAACAGCGCGCCGGTCTTCCGACGGGCGAGCTCCATGTACTCCGCCTCCGTCGTCGGGCGGTCGGCGAGCTCGGTCGCCTCGCCCTCGCCGAGCTCGACCATCGCCTCGGCGACGGTCCGCATCGCGCGCGGCTCCGCGGAGAACAGCCCGAACGCCTCGCCCAGCAGGCCGTCGCTGGCGACGATCGCCGGGCCGTATCCGAACTCCGCCCACGCGGAGGGGGTGCCGCGTCGGACCTCCGAGCGGTCGATGATGTCGTCGATCACGAGCGACGCGTTGTGGACGAACTCGATTCCGGCCGCGAAGTCGACGGCGTCCTCGGGGTCCCCGTCGAACGCCTCGCAGGCGAGGATCGTCACCGCCGGGCGGACCCGCTTGCCGCCGGCGAGGACGACGTGGCCGACCTCGTCGGACAGCTCGTCGGGCTCGACCTCGTCGATGACGGCCTCCAGCCGGTCCTCGACCAGCGCGACCCGGCGCTCCAGGTACTCCATCTATTGTCCGGACGGGCCGGCCGCGCAAAGGCCTAACGGAACGGCGGCCGCGGGCGACTACGTGAATCGAACGCCGAGGTCGTGGAGCCCGTCGTTGTTGCTCGCGACGTTGATAAGCAACGGGGTGAGCCCCTCGATCTCGGGCGCGTTGGCGATCCCGCCGGCGTCGAGCGCGCGGAGTCCCTCGATTCCCTCCGCGACGTCCGCGACCGTTCGCTTCGCGTCCTCGTCGTCGCCGATCACGAGCGTGTCGATCCCGAGGTCGGCGTCGAGGTTCGCGAGCCGGGCGGCCGCGAGGTTGTGGAACGCGCCGACGACGGCGACGCCCTCCGGCGCGGCGTCCGCCGCGATCCGCGCCACCGAGCCCGCGCCGGGCTTGTGGTAGTGGAACCCCTCGTCGTCGCGTTTCATCCCCGTCGCCGGCGAGACGAGGACGTCGCCGTCGTCCAACTCGTCCGCGACGGCCTCGACCGTGTCGCCGATGTGGTACGGCGGCACGGCGAGGACGACGATCGCGGCCGCGGCGGCGGCCGCCGCGTTCTCGGCGCCCTCGACCGCCGCGTCGAGGCCGCGGCTCTCCAGTTCGGTGGTGTACTCCTCGGCCTTGGTCTCCGCCTTCTCCGCCTCCCGCGAGCCGATCGAGACGCGGTGAGGGGTGTCGGCCGCCAGCCGGAGCGCGAGCCCCTCGCCGATGTCGCCGGTACCGCCGAGTATCGCGATCTTCATACGGTCTGTGGGGCCGCTCGCGTCTTATGGGTTCCGTGACCGGCCGTCCTCGCCACCGTTCGGATCGGGGACCGCCGTTCGGATCGGGAGCTTCTTTTCCGGCCGCGCAGAGGCGACGCTCATGGACGAGCAGGACCGCGTCGCCGCGTTCGTCGCCGAGCACGGGCTGGAGACCGACCTCGCGTACCGCGTCCTCGACTTGGAGAGCGAGGTCGGCGAGGTCGCGAAGGAGGTCGCGACCTCGACCGACTACGGGAGCGACCCGGACGCCGCCGCGATCGCGAGCGACGAGCTCGGCGACGCGCTGTTCGCGCTGCTGGCGCTCGCCGAGACCGCCGACGTCGACGCCGGCGACGCGCTCGCCGAGTCGCTGGCGAAGTACGAGCGACGGCTCGACGCGTCCGCCGACGCGGGGTCCGGTCGGTAGGGGCGGACTCGGGCGTCGGTTCAAGTGGGCCGGCCCCCTACCACCGTCATGGCCGACACTCCGTCGCTCGCGCTCCGCTACGTCGCCTGCGACGCCTGCGAGACGGTGTTCGCGCTGCCCGACGACCCCGAAGAGCCGGACGCCTGCGGGCGGTGCGGCGCCTCACCGCTCCGCGAGCTTCGGGGCGTCCGGGGGCCGGACGCCTACTTCGCGCCTTGATCCCGGCTCACATCGGGTCGCGTCAGCGGCTCACAGCAGGTCGTCTACGTCTGCTTCGCCGTCCGCGATCGCCCGCAGTTCCTCGTCGGAGAGCCGCTCGATCACGAAGTCGGGCATTCCCTCGGGGAGCCCCGCCGGGGCCGACCGCCCGCCGTCGGTCCCCATCGCGACCGCCCCGTCGCCCCCGTCGTCGTCGGCGCTCCCGACTCCCCCGACGTCGTCGCCCGTACCCAACCGGCGCACGGCGCGTTCCACCTCCTCGACCGTCTCGGCCTGACGCTCGCTCTCGGCCGCCAGCTCCCGCATCTCGTCGGAGACGCGGTTCGACTGCCGGACCACCTCGTCGACCGTGGCGGCGATTTCCTCGGCGGCGGCGGCCTGCTCGTCGGTCACGTCCGAGACCTCGTCGATGCCGTCCGCCGTCTCCGTCACCGCCTCGGCGATGGCGGCGAGGCTCTCCGTCGCGTCGCCGACTCGCTCGCTCCCGTCGTCGACCCGCTCGGTCGTCTCCGAGAGGCTCCCGACGGTGTCCTCGGTGTCGGTCCGGATCCCGTCGACCATCGATTCGATGTCGCTCGCGTGTCGCTGCGACTCCTCCGCGAGCGACTTGATCTCGTCGGCGACGACACCGAAGCCGGCGCCGGCGTCGCCCGCGCGGGCCGCCTCGATCGAGGCGTTCAACGCGAGCAGGTTGGTCTGGTCGGCGATCCCGTTGATCGCGTCGACGAACTCGTCGATCTCCTCGACGCGGTCTTGGAGCGATTCGACGTCGTCGGCCACCTCGTCGACGGCGGCGCCGATGTCGTCCATGGCCGCCGCGGCGTCGTCGGCCGCCGCGCGCCCGTCGTCCGCCAGCGACTCCGCTCGGCCGCTCGCCCGTTCGACCTCGTCGGCGGTCGATGCCACCTCCTCGACCGTCGCCGAGAGGTTCGACACCTCCGAGGAGATCTCCGCCACCCGCTGCGACTGCTCTTCGGAGGCGTCGTTGACCGCGGCGGCGCTGTCGGCGGCGTCCGACGCCGACTCCCGGAGGTCGCCCAGCGGCTCCCGGACCTCGTCTTCCACCTCGGCCATCAGGCGCTTGTTCCGCTCGATCTCCTTCGAGAGCCTCTCGTTGTACGAGTGGATGTACGTGTCCGTGACGACCTGCATGTCGAGGTTGACGATCCGGAGGACGGAGAGGAGGTCCTCGATCGCGTCGTCGACTTCCGCTTCTATCGCCGCCTCGGTCTCGGCGTCGACGGCCCCGCCGTCAGCGTCGTCCGGCGCGCTCTGCGTCACCCCGTCCGCCCCGCCCGACAGCCGGTCCGTGAGCGAGTCGACGAGCCGGTCGCCGATGAGCGGGAGAATGAGGTCGTAGTACACGCCGTACTGGCCGAGGTAGTGTTTCATCGGCATCTCCAGCACGTCGTGGATCTTCCCGATCCGCGCCCGGTCCTCGAAGTACTCCTCACCGTAGTCGCCGCCCGCGAGCGTCACGAGGTACGCCGACTGCGTCCGCTTGAGCTGGTCGATCCCCTTATCCGAGCGGCCGATGACGTCGACGGTCTGCTCGTGACCGGTGAGATTCTCGTAGAAGTCTTCCGCGATCCGATCGGCGTTCTCCGCGAACGCCTCCTCGTACCGGCTCAGCCGGCGTTTGTCGTCCTCGTCGAAGCCGACGAACTCCTTGCGCCACCGGATCTCCTCGGCGTCGAGCCCGATGTCGTCCACCAGCGCCGCGGCGTCCACACCGGCGCTCAGTTCGCCCCGTCCGAAGTCTCCGCTCCCGTACTCGCCGGACTTACTCATACCGTCGCCCGCACGTCGGTGGAATATAACGTTGTGCGTCCGTTTTTCAGGACTGATACGTTTCGAGGGCAACGACCGGACCGCGGAGAGAGGAAGGCGATAATAAACAATCTCGCCCCGGATTCTCGCGGTCTGAGACCGCCTCGGTTCGCCCCGGCAGACGTCGACGTGGCCCCGGACGCGGCGACTCAGCTATCGACGGTCTCCGAGTGCGGCGGCGGCAGGAGAACGTCGGTCCCCGGGTGCTCGCTCCGCCACTCGCCCCAAGTGGTCACCGTCGACGGAACGATCGGCAGCCGGTCGCCCGCCTCGGGACCGCAGATGGCCTCCCCGAGGATCTGGCTCCAGTAGCTCAGCGTCGCCTCGTCGTACATCACGAGGTTGCCACCTCGGGCTAGGTCGGTCTCCCCGCCCGTCCGTCCGGCACCGAACGTCCGGTTGTCCCGTTCGCTCGCGGCCTGCCGGATGGACTCGGGCTGCCAGAGCAGGCCGGAAACCAGGAACGTGGTCGGCTCGCCGTCGAGTCGCCGGTCGGCGACGAGGCCGCTGCGGCAGATCGGACAGTACGTGACGATCACCGGTCGACGCTCACCGCTATCGGTCCGCCCGAACGCGTCGTTGACGATCTCGTGAATGTAGAGGACCGCCAACGGGTACGCCCGCGTTCCGTCGGGGCCCTCCAGCCCGATGACCGTCTGTTCGGCGCTGAGCGTCGTCGCATCGTCGAAGCGATACTCGGGGGCCGGGGTTATCTCGTCCCAGTCGGGACCGAAGGCCGGGTCGGTGATGGCGGCGATACCGGGATCGGCTCTGATCTCCTCCTCGCAGATCGTAGACGGAATGCCGTATTCGGCCATCGCACTCGCGTTTCGGTCGGGGCCATCGTCGGTCGGCGTCTCGGACTGTTCGCTATCGACGGCACCGCCGCACCCGGCGAAGCCACTCATCCCCAGCCCGAGCGCCGAGAGGAGCGAACGGCGGTCCATGGCGGCCTCAGGAACCGCGTGCGCAAAACTCATACGCCGACGTGTTCCGCCGCCGCACCACCGCCGCGCTCAGCCGAGACCGAGCAGCGACAGCCCGCCGTACCGGAAAAAGAAGAGGTAGAGCTGGGCCAGTCCGGCGAGTGCCAGCAACGCCCCGGTGAGCCGTTCGAACCGGTTGCCACTGTCGGCGAGCCGCGTGACGAGCCGGTCGTAGCCGAGCGCGGTCGCTCCCGTGACGGCGACCATCAGGAGGACCATTCCGGTCGCGTAGGCGGCGAAGACGGTGATCGCGCCCACGGGACCGGCACTGAACGCGACGCCGGCGAGGCCGACGAACACGGGCGCGGTACACCCCGCGGCCGCCGCCGCGTAGACGACGCCGAACAGCAGGAAGCCGCTCTTGGACCGACGACGGGCCGGCAGTCGGATATGCACCGCGGAGACGCCGTACCGGCCGGTCGAGACGGCGCCTCCGAGGGCGACCAGTCCGGCGCCCACCACCAGCTCTAGGGCGGCGAGGTTCGACAGCGGTTCCGTCCCGATAACGGCCACGAGGAGGGCCAATGCGGCGTAGACGACGAGCATGCCGCTGCTGGTGAGGGCGGCCACGAGCCCCGCCCGTCGGAGCTGAACCCCCGCCGGTGCGTCGCCCGCCGCGTCGCCGAGGTAGAACGCGATGTAGCCGGGCAACAGCGGGTAGGCACACGGGGCGAAAAACGTCGCCACACCGGCCGAAAACGCGAACCCCAGACGAAGCGGCGCCAACTGACTCATGCGCCGGCGTCGTCAAGGGCGTCGGCGATGGTGTCAGCGGCTGCCAACCCGCTGTGGCGCCAGACCTCCGCGTTCTCGGTATCGAGCGCGATCAACGTCGGGATCCGTGTCACGTCGTATCGCTCGGACACGCGCAGGTCCGGATCCGTCGCGACCGGCCAGGTCCCCTCGTTGTCGCGCCAGAACCGCTCTACGGCCGCCTCGTCCGCCTCGTTCGTTATCGAGAGCATGTGGACCGCGGGATACTCCCGCTCGATGCGACGGAGTTCGGTCATCTGCGGCTCGCAGGGCGCACACCACGTCGCCCAGAAGTCGAGCAATACCACGTCGTCGACCGGGGCGACCCGAACCGAGCCGCCCGGCGAACCCGCGACGGCCAAGGTGTCGAGCGCTGAGGTCTCGTCCGCGGACGTACCGATGCATCCGGCTATCCCCGTCGCGGCAGCAGCGAGTCCCCCGGCGAGGAATCTGCGACGGGACGGCATACCGACCAGCACGATATCGCGCTAATTAGTTTTTCGCCGGTCGTGGCGGTCGCGTAAAGTTAGAGG
>NZ_NHPE01000101.1:0-21863 GCF_002252895.1 Halorubrum sp. Eb13
CCGACGGCGGGTGAGTCGGGATCGGTTCCGTCCGGAATCGAAAGCGTTGACCCCCGACCGGACCCACCCCTTGTCAGTGACAGCGGGATGAGCTGGCAGTACCGTCACACGGTGCTGTCGCTGTGCATGCTCGCGTTCCTGGTGACCTACTTCGCCAGGCTGGCGATCAGCCCGGTCGTCCCGCTGATCGTCGACGACTTCTCCGTGTCGAACACCGCCATCGGGGTCGCGCTCTCCGGGATGTGGCTGGCGTACGGCGCCGCCCAGTTCCCAAGCGGCGTGCTCGCGGACCGCCACGGCGAGCGGACGGTCATCCTCGTCGCCGTCGGCGGCACAGCCGCGATGAGCGCGGTGCTCGCGCTCGCGCCCGTCTTCCCCGCCTTCGTGGTTGCGGCGGTGCTCCTCGGGCTCGTCGCCGGACTCCACTACGCGGTGGCGACGACGCTGCTCTCGCGGACGTTCGACGACATCGGCACGGCGTTCGGGCTCCACTCCGCGGGCGGCCCGCTGGCCGGGCTCGTGGCCCCGGTCGCCGCGGCCTGGGTCGGCGTCCGGTACGGCTGGCGCCCCGCGGTCGCGCTGGCCGCGCTGGTCGGCGTGCCGGTGTTCCTGCTGTTCGCGTGGCGCGTCCGCCCGACCGAGCCGCGGCGCCCCGACCAGCCGATGCGGGACCGGTTCGCGGTCGCGCCCCTCGTCGAGCTGCTCTCGCGGCCGAGCATTCTCCTCCCGCTGTTCATCGCGATGGCCGGCACGTACGTCGTCCAGGGCGTGATGTCGTTCCTCCCGACGTTCCTCGTCGAGTTCCGGGGGTTCTCGCCGCCGTTCGCGGCCGGCGTCTTCTCCGCCTTCTTCGTCGTTCGGGCGGTCGCGCAGGTCGGGCTCGGCCGGCTCTCGGACCGTGCGGGCCGCGACGTCGCCATCGGCGCGGCGATGCTCGCCGGCGCGGTCGGTATCGCCGCCTTCGTCTTCGGTCCCGGGCTCGTCGGCGTCGCCGTCGCGATGCTGCTGGCCGGCTCCGGCGCGAGCTTCTTCTCCGCCATCGACCCGCGGTTCATGGACGCGCTCGGCGACGCGGAGCGCGGCGCCGGCTTCGGACTCGTCCGGACCGTCTACACCGTCATCGGCTCGGCGGGCTCCTTCGGCGTCGGGCTCGCGGCCGACCTGTTCGGCTGGGGCGTCTCCTTCGCGATCCTGGCGGCCCTGTTCGGCGTCACGTTCGCCGTGCTCGCCGCGAACTCGGCGCTGGGCACTGGGTACTGAGTCGCCGCCGGCGTCGCTCGTCGACCAGAAGCTACGAGTCGCCGCGCGACCTACGACGTCGCGTGCACGACTACCACGCCCACACGAACTACTCCGACGGGGCGTTCCTCCGGTGGATGGTGGACGCGGCCGCGGACGCGGGCCTCGACGGGATCGGGTTCGCGGACCACTGCAACGTCTCGCCCGAGCCCGGTGCGGAGCGGTACAAGCGGGCGCTCGGGTTCAACCTCGACCTGACGTACGAGCGGCGCCGGGAGGCGATCGAGGCGGTCCGCGAGGACGCCGACGTCGACGTGTTCGACGCCGTGGAGATGGATTACGACCCCGCACACGAGGCGGCGATCGCCGACTTCCTCGCCGAGGCCGACTTCGACTACGCGGTCGGGAGCGTCCACGAGCTGGACGGCGCGAACGTCCACGCTCGCTCGCACTTCGCTGACAAGTCCGAGTCGGAGCGGCGCGCGCTCGTCGAGCGGTACTTCGAGAAGCTGACCGCGCTCGTCGACTCGGAGCTGTTCGCGGTCGCCGCGCATCCGGACCTGATCGAGCGGAACCCGCACCTCCGCGGGTTCGCGACCGAGGACCACTACGCCGCGATCGCCGACGCCTTCCGAGGGTCGCGGACCGTCCCCGAGATCAACGCCGGTAGGGCGCTCGACGAGTACGGGACGTTCCACCCGGCTCCGGCGTTCCTCGACCGGCTCGTCGACGCCGGCGCGCGTGTGACCGTCGGCACCGACAGTCACGAGCCGGACGAGATCGCGCCTCGGCTCCGCGAGATCGAGACGGAGCTGGACCGGCGGGGGCTCGACCCGGTCCGGCTGGACCAGGTGGCGTCCCGGGCCTGACGCACATCCGTCTCGCGTTCGATTCTGCCGTTCGACGGCGGGCCGGTATCGTGCCGGACCCGCCGCCGGACGGCCGAACCGGACGATCAGTCCACCGGATCGGCGACGTCCGTATCGGTCCGCTCGGCTGTCAGCAGGTCGTCTATCTCGGACGCCAGCCGATCGCTGATGACCGGTTCGACCGCCTCCGCCGCCGGCCCCAACTCGACCTCGTCGTCGGGCTGATGATACGCCACGAGGTCCGCCTCTCGCAGCGGCGGCACGTGGTCGTGGTAGAGCGCGTTGTAGATCCGGAGCCGCTCTCTGGTGTCGACGTCGTCGCGGTCCCAGACCGTGAGTTGGTGAGCGACGTCGGGGAGCCACATCGGATTCGCATACGTGAACAGGCAGTAGAGCAGCCGCCATCGATAGCGGTGCGAGAGTGCGACCTCCCTCAGCCCTGTTCTCGTCGACTCGTCGCCGGGAGTGTCATCGATGTCCATGATCGGAGCCCTCCTGAATTGCGTTCGCCGCACGCCGCCGCCGTTCCTCTTCGGGCGTCGTCGACTCCGCTATCGTATACCATGCCCGGGTATAAAATATTATTTGGTTGTCAAGATGTCCGGCATCGATATCGGTCGGATCCGACGCTCGGCGCGCCGGCCCCTTCGACTTCGCTTCGCTCAGTCGAACTGCGAAAATCAGAGATTTTTATGCTCGACTTCGCTTCGCTCAGTCGAACAACGCAGCGCTCCGCGCTGCTGGCTCGATCCGGCTTACGCCTCGTCAAACAACGTCTCGCCCTCGAGCATATGCGCCTCGACGGCGTCCATGTCGAGCGTGACGCCGAGGCCCGGCTTCTCCGGCACCTCGATGTAGCCGTCCTCGATGACGTCCTCCTCGACGAGGTCCTCCCACCAGCCGAGCTCGTAGGAGTGGTACTCGATCGCCAGCGAGTTCGGGATCGCGGCGCCGACGTGCGTCGCCGCCATCGTCGCGACCGGCGAGGCGACGTTGTGCATCGCGACCGGGACGTAGTACTGGTTCGCCACGTCGGCGATCTTGCGGGTCTCGCGCATCCCGCCGACCTTCGGCAGGTCGGGCGCGACGATGTCGACCGCCTGACTCTCGATGAGCCGGCGCAGCTCGGTGACGCGGTAGCGGTTCTCGCCGACCGCGATCGGCGTGGTCGTGTTCTTGGTGACCTCCTCCTGCACGTCGAGGTTCTCCGGCGGCACGGGGTCTTCGAGCCACCACACGTCGTACTCCTCGATGGCGTCCGCGAGGCGCTTCGCGGAGCCGCCCGAGAACGTCCAGTGACAGTCGAAGGCGACGTCGGCCTCGTCCTTCACGCGCTCCGTGACCTTCTCGACGATCTCCGCCTTGTGGCGGATCTCGCCGGGGCGGAGGTGGCGGTTCGCGCGGTCCTTCTCTAACCCCGAGGGGACGTCGAGGTCGAACTTCAGCGCGTCGTAGCCGAGCTCGTCGACGACGCGCTCGGCCTCGTCGGCGCACGCGTCGGGGTCCGCCTCCGCTTCCGTGTGGCAGTCGCAGTAGACGCGCATCTCGTCGCGGTACTTGCCGCCGAGCAGCTGGTAGGCGGGCACGTCGAGGATCTTGCCGGCGAGGTCGTGGAGCGCGACCTCGATCCCGGAGATCGCGGTGACGGTGACGCCCTCGACCGAGCCCTCGCCCGACATCTTCTGGATGAGGTGCTCGTACAGCCGGTCGATGTCGAGGGGGTTCTCGCCGACGACGAACGGCTTCATGCGCTCGATTAGCTCCGGGACGCCCGCGCCCCAGTACGCCTCGCCGGTGCCGACGACGCCCGCGTCGGTGTACACGCGGACGAGCGTCCACGGGAAGTTCCCGTCGACCATCGTCGTCTGGACGTCCGTGATCTCGACGTCGCGGCGACCGCCGCGCGAGCCCGTGACCTCCATCGTCTCCGCGGAGAGTTCCCGCATCGTGTACTCCGCGTTCGGATCGTGGAGCGACTCGTAGTTTCGGCTCATGACCGGCGATTCATTCGGAACAGGGTAAACGTTTATGTTCGGCGGGTGTCCGGGGCGGGAATCCGCGCGGCTGCGACCGACCTCTGACGGCGTTTTCACCGCGGGTAATAATAGGGACCTTTTCATTACCGTGTTCGCAACGTCACGCATGGTCGAGATCACCGATTCGCTCGCGTGTCTGTTCACCGGGGAAGTCGAGGAGCGCGACGGGGACCACGTCGTCACGGTCCCGTCGTCGGAGATAGAACACGAGACGGTCACCCCCGGTGAGACGTATCGGGTCGCATTGATACAGCGAGAGGGAGGAGCGGATACCGCTTCCACCGAGTCAGCGGCGAACGCGTCCCCGGACCGGGACGTCGCGGGGAACGGTGCCGGCACCTCCGAGGCCCGCACAACCCCGACCGACGCCGCCGGCCCGCCGGTCTCCGAGGGCGACGTCCGCGAGGTCACGATCGAGACGCTCGGCGACAAGGGCGACGGGATCGCGAAGATCGAACGCGGCTACGTCGTCATCGTCCCCGACTCCCAGCCGGGCGACGAGCCGACCGTCGAGATCACGAGCGTCCGCGAGAACGTCTCGTTCGCCGAGGTCGTCGGCGAGTAACGGCCGGACTCCGCCGCGGCGGTTCCCCGACCGGTCCCGGCTCACTCCGGCGGGTCGCTCCGCGAGAACAGCCGACGGAGGTGCGCCGGCGAGAAGAACGAGGTCGGCCGGTCCATGTGGACGCCGATCTCGCCCGACAGCGCCCGCAGCCCGAGCCGCTGGACCGGCTCCGGCAGCGAGTAGCACCGACGGATCCCCTTTCCGAGCAGGATCTCGCGGCCGATCTCGTCGCGCCAGCCGGCCTCGTAGTCGGCGAGCGTCGCCGGGTCCGCGGGGTCGACGACGTCCGCGGCCACGTCGGCCGCGGTCATCCCGTACAGGATCCCGCCGCCGGTGAACGGCTTCGTCTGCGCGGCCGCGTCCCCGATCAGGAACGCGCGGTCCGTCGTGACGCGGTCCGGCGGCCCGACCGGAATCGCCCCCGAGCAGAACCGGTCTGTCGTCGCGCCGTACGCGTCGGTGAGCCGGTCGAACATCGCCGTGACGTCGTCGCTCGGGGGCGCCGCGAGGCCGTACTCGACGCCGGCGTCCCCCCGCGGGATCCGCCACGCGAAAAAGGTCGGCGCGGTGAGGTGGACGTCGACGAGGTCGCCGGCGTCGGGCGCGTCGTCGAACGCGAGCACGCCGTGGAGCAGCTCGTCCGGCTCCGGGAGGTCGAGCGATCGACGCACGCGAGAGGTGGGGCCGTCGCAGCCGGCGACCATCCGGGCCTCCGCCGTCTCGACGTCGCCGTCGGGAGTCCGGACCTCGACGGCGACCCGATCCGACCGCTCGTCGACGTCGAGGACGGTGTGCCCCTCGCGGACGTCGGCGCCCGCGTCCCGCGCGCAGTCGGCGAGGGTCCGGTCGAGCCCGACGCGGTCGATCACGTTCGAGACCGGCCGTTCTTTATAAAATGGGTGCGCCTTCGAGCCGGGGCCGCCCACGTGGAACCGCGCGCCGTACACGCGGTTCTGGAGGAGCCGGTCGCGTGCCTCGTCGGGGACGTACGCCCAGACGTCGTCGGAGACGTGGCCCGAGCAGGCCAGCGGCTCGCCGACGGTCCCCTTCTCGAAGACGACCACGTCGCGGCCGGCCTCGGCCGCCCGCCTGGCGAACCGCGAGCCCGGGGGGCCGGCGCCGACGACGATGAAATCGTGCATGGACGGAGCGTCGTGACGGACGCATATAATTACGCCGCGGCTTACTCGCGCCGCCGGCTGTCCGAGAGGCACTCGAACCGCCGGTCCGGAGTCGCTCGCCTACCGCCGCTCCGCCAGCCACGCCAGCGCCGCGTCGAGGTCGGCCTCCGGCGGCGAGCAGGTCCGACCCTCGCAGACGTAGGCGGTCGGCTCGCCGTCGACCGCGTCGCGCCCGGCCCATATCGGCGGCGCCTCGTCCATGTCGAGCCGGTCGAGCCACTCGTCGAGCCCCGCCTCGGTCGGCGGTCTCGGCGCGACGAGCGCGCCCGGGAGGTACCGCTCGCCGAGGGTCTCGCGCCACGCGTCCGGCACCGCGTCGGCGGCGACCGTCGCCTCGACCCCGCCGGTCTCGACGCGCTCGGCCGCCCGCACCAGCGAGACGTGCTCCAGCGGGCTCGCCCGGATCCGGTCCGCGTGGGTCGTCACCACCGCCTCCGCGACCGCGGCGAACTCGCGGTCGGTCCGGAACCCGTCGAGGAGCGCCAGCGTCTCCGCCGCCACGCCGAGGCTCGACGGCGTCGAGCGGTCGGTGAACTCCTGCGGGCGGGCGAACAGGGCGCCGTCGCCGGCGGGGGGCCCATCGCCGTCCCCGGCCGTCCCGTCACCCTCGCCCGCCTCCGGGTCCCGCGTGAAGTAGATCGTTCCGTCGTCCGCGTCGTGGAACTCCGCGACGATCGTCTCGGCCAGTTCCAGCGCGAACCCGAGCGGCTCCGGGTCGCCGGTGGCGGCGTAGACGTCGAGCGCGCCGCGCGCGAGGAACGCGTGGTCGTCGAGGTACCCCGGGCCGCGGACGTCGCCGTCGAGCCACCGCCGGGCGAGCGCATCCGTCTCCGCGTCGTACAGCCGGTCGCGACAGAAGTCGAGCGCCTCGCGGGCGATCGCGGCGTACTCCTCGCCGAGGACGCCCGCCGCGCTCGCGAACGCGGAGACCGCTCGGCCGTTCCACGCCGCGAGCACCTTCTCGTCGCGGGCGGGCCGCGGGCGCGACTCCCGCGCCTCGAACAGCGCGACGCGGGCCTCGGTCAGGCGCTCGCGGACCTCCTCGACCGAGAGGTCGCGGTCCTCGGCGAGCGCCGCGACCGACGCCGCGATCGTCGGTACGGTCGTGCCGCGCTCGAAGTTCCCGCCCGACTCGATCCCGTACCGCTCCTTCGTCAGCGACGCGCCCGGCTCGTCGAGGACCGCGTCGACCTCGCCGGGCGTCCAGACGTAGAAGGCGCCCTCGACGTCGGCGCGACCGCGCCCGTTCCCGCTCGCGTCACCCCGCCGGCTCTCGGGCGGCGCGCTCCGCGCGTCGAGCGTGCTGAAGAAGCCGCCCGCCTCGTGGCGGAGCTCGCGGTCGAGGAACCCCAGCGTCTCGCTCGCGACGCGGGCGTACGCCGGGTCGCCGGTGAGGCGGTACCCGTCGAGGTACACCAGCGGGAGCTCCGCGTTGTCGTACAGCATCTTCTCGAAGTGGGGCACCGTCCACCGCCGGTCGGTCGCGTACCGGTGGAAGCCGCCGCCGATCTGGTCGTACATCCCGCCGCGCGCCATCCCGTCGAGGGTCCCGGTCGCGGCCGTGAGCGCGGCGTCCCGGCCGCTCCGGGCGGAGGCGCGCAGGAGCAGGTCGATCCGCCCGGGCATCGGGAACTTCGCGCCGCCGCTCCCGAACCCGCCGTACTCGTCGTCGTACCCGCGGACCGCGGCGGCGGCGGCCTCGTCGAGGAGGTCGGCGCCGGGCGCCTCCGTGTCGCCCGCCGCGCCCGCGTCGGGCACGGACTCCAGCTCGTCGCGGGCGCTCGTCGTCCACTGCTCGGCGCGCCGCTCCATCTCCTCGCGCTGCTCGGGGTCGGCCCACGAGTCGGCGATGCGCTCGCAGAGGTCGCGGAACCCGGGCTGGTTCCGGCGCGGCTCGGGCGGGAAGTAGGTCCCGACGTAGAACGGCTTCCCCTCTGGGGTACACCACGCGGAGAGCGGCCAGCCGCCGCCGCCAGTGACGAGCTGTGAGACGGTCATGAACGTGCTGTCGACGTCGGGGCGCTCCTCGCGGTCGACCTTGATCGGGACGAACGACTCGTTGAGCACCTCCGCGACCCCCTCGTCCTCGAAGCTCTCCTCGGCCATCACGTGACACCAGTGGCAGGAGGAGTAGCCGATGGAGACGAACACGGGCACGTCGTGCTCTCGGGCGCGCTCGAACGCCTCGTCGCCCCACGGCTGCCAGTGGACCGGGTTGTCGGCGTGCTGTCGGAGGTACGGGCTCGCCTCGTCGTCGAGGCGGTTCCGCTCCGTCGGCTGTGTCATACCCGCGGTTCGCCCCGGCGAGGCAAAAAGCCTCACACGAGGGGCGGGTTCGGGCGTCGCTCCCGCAAACGATCCACGTATATGTCTATCTCGGTGCGAGTGGAAAGTAAAGCTTACACTACCATGTACGTATCCGTCGGGCATGACCGAGACCGTACTCCTCGTCGGCGGCGGCGGACGCGAGCACGCGATCGCCCGCGCGGTCGCCGACGACTGCGCGCTGTACGCCTGCGCGAGCAACCGGAACCCGGGCATCCGACGGCTTGCCGAGGGGTTCGAGTCGATCGACGAGACCGACGCCGAGGCCGTCGCCGACTACGCGACCGACGTCGGCGCCGACCTCGCCGTGATCGGTCCCGAGTCGGCGCTCGCGGCGGGGGTCGCCGACGCGCTCGACGACGCCGGCGTGTACGCGTTCGGCCCGCGGGCCGCGGAGGCGCGCCTGGAGACGGACAAGGCGTACCAGCGCGAGTTCATGGAGGAGGCGTCGATCCCCGGTTGTCCCGACTACGCGGTGTTCGACGACACGGAGGCCGCCTGCGACTACATCGACGCGGCCGACGGCGACCTCGCCGTGAAGCCGGCCGGGCTCACGGGCGGGAAGGGCGTGAAGGTGATCGGCGATCAGGTGACCGCCGAGGAGGCGAAGGCGTACCTCCGGGATTCCGGCTACGACCGCGTCGTGTTGGAGGAGCGCCTGGTCGGCGAGGAGTTCACGGTCCAGGCGTTCGTCGCGAACGGCGACGTCCGGACGACGCCCGCGGTGCAGGACCACAAGCGCGCCTACGAGGGCGACGAGGGCCCGAACACGGGCGGGATGGGCTCGTACTCGGACACGGGCCGCTCGCTCCCGTTCATGGACGACGGCGACTACGAGGCCGCCGTCGACGTGCTGGAGGCGGTCGTCGACGCGCTCCCCGACTACAAGGGCGTCCTCTACGGCCAGTTCATGCTCACCGACGCGGGGCCGAAGGTCGTCGAGTTCAACGCGCGCTTCGGCGACCCGGAGGCGATGAACGCGCTTCCGGTGCTGGAGACCCCGTTCGTCGACGTGCTGACGGCCGCGCGCGACGGCAGCGCGCTCCCCGAACTCGACTTCTCGGGCGAGGCGACGGTCTGTAAGTACGCCGTGCCGGACGGCTACCCGGTCGATCCCGACGCGGGCGCGAAGATCGCGGTCGACGAGGAGAGCGTCGGCGACGCGCTGCTCTACTACGCCAGCGTCGACGAGCGCGACGACGGGCTGTACACGACCACCTCGCGCTCGTTCGCGGTCGTGGGCCGCGGCGACTCGATCGCCGCCGCCGAGCGACAGGCGGAAGACGGGCTCTCGGCCGCCGGCGACGGGCTCCGGATCCGCCACGACGTCGGGACGAGCGATCTCGTCGAGCGGCGGATCGAACACATGAACGAGCTGCGGGAGTAGCGCGCCCCCGTCAGCGACCCTTTTACCGGAGCCGCCCGAACGGGCCCTCGTGACTCACGAGGACGGTGGCGCGGCGGCCGAACCGACGAACGCCGCGGGCGCGACCGCGGCCGACCATGCGGCGGACGACTCCCGGACCGAGCGACTCGACCGCCACGCGACGCCCGGCCCGCGGAACTCGCTGTGGTCGTGGCCGGACGCGAAGTCGCCGCTCGTCGTCGTCCGGAACTACGTCGTGATCGTGCTCGCGCGGGTCTGCCCGAGCCTGCGGCTGAAGAACTGGCTGCTGCGGCGGATCGGCGTCGCGGTCGGGACCGGCGTCGCGTGGGGATTGGAGTCGACGCCCGACGTGTTCTGGCCGGAGCGGATCACCGTCGGCGACGACGCGATCGTCGGCTACGACGCGACCCTGCTGTGCCACGAGTTCCTCAGCGACGAGTACCGACTCGGCGACGTCGTCGTCGAGGAGGGCGCGATGATCGGGGCGGGCGCTGTCGTCCTCCCGGGCGTCACTGTCGGCGAGGGGGCGCAGGTCGCCGCGAACTCGCTCGTCGCCGCCGACGTCCCGCCGGAAACGACGGTCGCGGGCGTGCCGGCCGAGGTGGTGTCGCGGGCCGCCGACGGAGAGAAATCGGCCGACCAGACGGCGGAACCGGCCGAATAGGGGTTACGCCGCGTCCTCGCTCGCCCCGTCGGTCGCGTCCCCCGGCTCGCCGCCGTCGCTCTCGGCCGATCCGGCGCCCCCGGTCGCGCTCCCGGGCGAGCTCTCCGCGGCGGCGCGCTCCGCCTCGGTGATGTGCGCCTCGGTGCTGACGCTCTCCAAGTCGACGCCGACCTCGCGCGCGACGGCGTCGAGGACGGCCCGCTGTTCGGCCATC
Organism: Halorubrum sp. Eb13; assembly: GCF_002252895.1. NCBI lineage: Archaea > Methanobacteriati > Methanobacteriota > Halobacteria > Halobacteriales > Haloferacaceae > Halorubrum > Halorubrum sp. Eb13. The sequence goes on from NZ_NHPE01000101.1 coordinate 10,481, forward strand.
TCGTTTTCCAGCCGCTGGACGCGCTCGGAGGTGTCGACCACGGTCGTCTGGGTCTCCTCGACCTCGTTGCGGAGCTCGTTGATCTTCTGGTACGTGCGCTCGGCCTTGTCGGCGAGCGTCTGGATCTTCTTGGCCGTGTCCCCGAATCCCATGTCGCACGATGGGGCCCCGGGATACGTGGGCTTTTCCGTTCGGCGCGGCGGCGCCGACAGCCCGCCGCCGACGGTGGGCTTTTGTCCGAACCGCCCGATGTACTGGTATGAGCGTCGAGCGGATCCTACTGACGAACGACGACGGCGTCGACGCCGTCGGCTTCCGCGCGCTGTACGACGCGCTCGCGGCCGATTACGACGTGGTCGCGGTCGCGCCGACCGGCGACCGCTCTTCGATCGGGCGCGCCATCTCCGCCGACGTCGAGGTCCGCGAGCACGAGCTGGGGTACGCTGTGGACGGGACGCCCGTGGACTGCGTCGTCGCCGGCCTCGACGAGCTCGTCCCGGACGCCGACCTCGTGGTCGCCGGGTGCAACGAGGGCGCCAACCTCGGCGCGTACACGCTCGGACGGTCCGGGACCGTCTCGGCGGCCGTCGAGGGCGCCTTCTTCGGCGTCCCCGGAATCGCGACGTCGATGTACGTGCCGGGCGGCGACGACTGGTGGAAGCGGGACCTGCCGCCGGCGTCGTTCGCGCACGCCGTGCGCGCCACGCGGTTCCTCGTCAACGAGGCCCCGGCGGCGGGCGCCTTCGAGCGGGCCGACTACCTCAACGTCAACGCGCCGATGGCGGCGTCGGCCGAGGCCGACGGCGGCTCGGAGCCGGTCGCGGCCGACCCCGGCGGCTCGGACCGCGCCGTCGACCCCGCGCCGATGCGCGTCACCACGCCGTCCGAGTGGTACGGGATGGAGGCGACCTCCGACGGCAACGGCGGCGTCGCCATCTCCGATCCGATCTGGGGGCGGATGACGCCCGAGGACGTGCCCGACCCGATCGGCACCGATCGGCGGGCGGTCGTCGACGGCGAGGTGTCGGTCTCGCCGCTGTCGGTGCCCCACGCCGCCGAGCCGGACGCGGGGCTCGACGAGATCGCGGGCCGGTACGGAAGCGAGGAGTGAAAACGGGACGGGGGCCCGGGCCGTCGACTACGACCCGTCGGCGCTGACGGTGACCTTCGCCTCGCTGACGACGCGGTCGCCCATCTCGTAGCCGGGCTCGTACACCTCGTGGACGGTGCCCTCGGGCTGGTCGCTCTCGACGCGGAGCATCACCTGGTGGCGGGACGGGTCGACCTCGTCGCCCGGGTCGGGCGCGATTGGCTCGACGCCCTCCTCGGCGAGCACCTCGTCGAACTTCTCCAGCGTCGACTCGACGCCGGGGCGGAGATCGCTCCCCGCCTCCTGGTCGAGCGCGCGGAGGAGGTCGTTGCGGACCGGGGTGATCCGCTCGACGAGCTTCTCGGACGCGCGCTCGCGGATCTCGTCCTGCTTGCGCTTCGCGCGCTGTTTGTAGTTGCTGAAGTCCGCCTTCACGCGGGCGAGCTTGCTCGTCAGCTCCTCGACCTCCTCCTCGGTCTCGAGGAGGTCCGCGCGCGTCTCCGCGAGCTCCGCCTCCAGCTCGGCGACCTCCCGCGCGAGCGCCTCGTCGTGCTCGGCGACGGCGGCGGCCAGCGCCTCGCCGCCGGCGTCGCCGGTGTCGCCGGTGTCGCCGCTGACGCCCGCCGGCTCGCCGCTCGCTTCCCCGGCGGTCGCCTCCGCCGTTCCGTTCGCGCTCGCCGCGTCGGCCGCGGCGTCGTCGGAGGACTCGACCTCGACGTCGACGGCGTCGTCGTCGCTCATACCCGATCGAAGTCGGTCGGCGTGCATAAGCGTTGCAGAACGCGACCGCGAGCGGCGGCGCGGGGCGCGGCGTCGGCGACGCCGACGTCGACGAGGGGCGGACCGCCCGGACGACCCGACCGAACTTATGAGGGCGGCCGCCGATCCGTGTAACCGCATGCCACCTCGTCCCTCGACGTTCTCGATCGCCGCCCGCGACCCGGAGACCGACGCCGTCGGCGTCGCGGTCCAGTCGAAGTTCGTCAGCGTCGGCGCCGTCGTCCCGTTCGTCAGCGCGGACGCCGGCGCGGTCGCCACGCAGAGCTTCGCGAACGTCGCCTACGGCCCCGACGGCCTCGACCGCCTCCGGGAGGGCCGCGACGCCGAGGCGGTCGTCGACGCGCTCACGAGCGCGGACGACGAGGCGCCCTCCCGACAGGTCGGCGTCGTCGGCCTCGACGGCGAGCCGGCCGCGTTCACCGGCGACGAGTGCCACGACTACGCCGGCGACCTGCAGGGCGACGGCTACACCGTGCAGGGCAACATCCTGGAGAACGCCGAGACGCTGACCGCGATGGCGGACGCGTTCGAGGAGACGGACGGCGGCCTCCCCGAGCGGCTCATCGCCGCGCTCCACGCCGGCAACGAGGCTGGCGGCGACAAGCGCGGCGAGCAGTCGGCGGCGCTGTACGTCGCCAAGCCCGAGGGCGGGTACGACGGCCGGAACGACCGCTGGATCGACGTGCGCGTCGACGACCACGACGGCCCGATCGACGAGCTCGAGCGGGTGTTCAAGCTGTACGACGTCACCCTGCTGGAGCGCGAGGCGCCCGACGAGACCCGGGAGCTGACGGGCGAGGCGGCCGCGGCCGTCGCGGCGACGCTCGCCGACCTCGGGTTCCTCGACGAGAGCGATGCGCCCGAGGGCGACGCGGCCGGGAGCGAGGCGGCCGAGGGCGACGCCTTCGGCGAGCCCCACCGCGAGGCGCTGGAGACGTTCCGCGGGATGAACAACTTCGAGAACCACCCCGTGCCGGTGCTGGAGGATGCCATCGCCCGCGGCTGGGACGACGCCGAGGGCGAGGGTGAGGACCGCCTCGTCGACGCGGTGTGGCACGGGCTCTCGCGGCTGGACCGGGTATAACGAATCCGGCCAGGCCGACCCGCGGGAGTATTTAAATATCGACCACCAAGCGGTGGCAATGACCGCGCCGAACCGGAACGCGCTGTGGGCGGGGGCGCTCGTGGACGAGCTCGTCGCCGCGGGCGTCGACGCCGTCGTCGTCTCCCCGGGCAGCCGATCGACGCCGCTGACGATGGCCGCCGCGGACCGCGACGACCTCCGCGTCTTCTCGCAGCTGGACGAGCGCTCCGCCGCCTACTTCGCGCTGGGCCGCGCCCGGCGGACGGGGAGCGTCACGCCGCTGATCTGCACCTCCGGCACCGCCGCCGCCAACTACCACCCGGCCGTGATGGAGGCGAGCCAGGCCCGCGTCCCTCTGCTCGCGCTCACGGCCGACCGCCCGCCGGAACTGCGCGACTCGGGCGCGAACCAGACCGCCGACCAGGAGAAGCTGTACGGCGACGCCGTCCGTTTTTATAAGGACCTCCCCGAGCCGGCGCCGAACGACCGCGCGCTCCGATCGCTGCGGACCACCGTGGGCCGAGCCGTCGCGACCGCCGAGGGGGCCGACCCCGGCCCGGTTCACCTCAACGTCCCGTTCAAGAAGCCGCTGGAGCCGACGCGGGTGCCGGGCGACGTGCCCGCCGACCTCGACCCGGTCTCCGCGGCCGGTCGCGACGGCCCCTACGTCGACGTGACGCCGGGATCGCCCGAGCCGGGCGACGACGAGCTCCGCGCGCTCGCGAACGAACTCTCGGTGGTCGACCGCGGGCTGATCGTCGCCGGCCCCGCGGACCCGCCCGGCCTCGACGCGGAGTCGGTGACGGCGCTGTCGCACGCGACCGGGTTCCCGGTGCTCGCCGACCCGCTCTCGAACGTCCGGTACGGCGGTCACACCCGCGTCGCGCCCGTGATCGGGGCGTACGACGCGTACCTCTCTGCGTCGGTCGCCGGGGACGACGCCGGGGGGTCCGACCCGGCGACCGAGTGGGACGACCCCGAGGTCGTCCTCCGCCTCGGCGCGTCGCCCACCTCGAAGAACCTCCGCGAGTACCTCGCCGGGACCGGCGCCGACCAGTATCAGGTCGACCCCGCGGGGCGCTGGCGGGAGGCGGAGTTCGCCGCGACCGACCTCGTCGTCGCCGAGCCGAGCCGGCTCTGCGCCCGCCTCTCGCGGCTCGCCGGCGGTGGCGGCGGCGACCCGGACTGGCGAGCGCAGTGGGAGGAGGCCGACCGCGTCGCTCGGGAGATACACGACCGAGAGCGAGCCGCGACCGGGAGCGAGGGCGGCGACGCTCTCTCGGCCGACGGCGACCCGGCCGGCTTCCACGAGTGCGACGCGCTCCGCGCCGTGGCCGACGCGCTCCCCGACCCGGCGACGCTGTTCGTCTCAAACTCGATGCCCGTCCGCGACCTCGACCGGTTCGTCGGGCCGACGACGGCGAGCGTCACCGCGCTCGGCAACCGTGGGGTCAGCGGGATCGACGGGATCGTCTCCAGCGCGCTCGGGGCGGGCTCGGCGACGACGGACGACCTCACCCTCGTCGTGGGCGACCTGGCGCTGTACCACGACGCCAACGGCCTGCTCGCGCTCGACCGGTGCGACGTCGACGCGACGGTCGTGCTGATCAACAACGACGGCGGCGGGATCTTCCACGCCCTGCCGATCGAGTCGTTCGAGCCGCCGTTCACGGAGTCGTTCAAGACCCCGCACGGCATCGAGTTCGAGCCGATGGCCGACCTCCACGGGCTGGCGTACGCGCGGGTCGACGCGCGGCCCGAGGCGGTCGGGGACCCCGCCGAGACCGCCGCGGAGCTCGTGTCGGCGTGCGAGCGGGCCCGCGACGCCGACGGCTCGCACCTGATCGAGGTCCGGACCGACGCCGAGTCGAGCCACCGGACGCGCGAGCTGCTCGCGGCGGCGGTCGAGGAGGCGGTCCACGGCGCCGGCTCGGACTGAGGTGCGCCCGCCGGACGTCACCCGACCGTGACCGTCGCGGTCGCCTCCGCGTCGTGCTCCTCTGCGGTCAGCGTCCCGACGACGAGGTAGACGCCCGGTCGCGGGCTCCGCCACGTCCCCTCGTACGTCGCCGACCCGCCCGGCGCCAGCGTCTCGGTGCCGAGCGCCTGCGTGAACGCCCGGCCCTCGCCGTGTCGCCAGACCGGCCCGGCGGTGCTCCGACGGGGGTCGCCCGCCGCGTCGGCGGCGGCGGACTCGAAGGCCGCGAAGTCGGCGCGCTGGCCGGTCCGAAACCGGAGCGTGACCGGGTCCTCGCCCTCGTTCGTCACGGTGAGCGCGAGGTCGACCCCCTCGTCGCCCTCGTCCGTCGCGAGCGCGGCGTCGATCATGCGGGGCGATCGCACGCGACACGGAATAAAGACCGCGGCCGGTCCGCGACCGGCGCGAGGTTCGGCCGTCTCTGGTCGCTCACTCCGTCTCCTCCGGGTGGAACTCGTGGATCGGGACGTACCTCGCCACGTCGGTCGTGGTGACGATCCCGACGAGCCCGTCGGTCTGCGGCTCGGCGACGGGAAGCTTCTTGACGTTGCGGTCGGCCATCGTCCGGGCCGCCTCCCCGATCGAGTCGGACGGGCGCACCGTGATCACGGGGGAGCTCATACACTCCCCGACGGTCGTCGCCGTGGGATCACGCCCCTCGGCCGCGAGGCGGACGAAGTCGGACTCCGTGAGGATGCCGTCCGGCGGCAGCGACTCGGCGCCCGCCAGAATCGAGCCGATGTCCGACTCGATCAGTCGTTCGGCCGCCGTCGCCGCCGAGGCCTCGGGGTCGATCGTCTCGACCGGTTCGGTCATGACGTTCGCGACGAAGACGTCCGCGAGCGGGTCGTCAGAGTCCATCATCAAAGATCGTCTAGGAGGCTCGAAGAGTGTTGACTCTTGCGCCGGTGCCTCCCGGGTCGCGTCCGTCTCGGGCTCCGCCGACGACGCGCATAAGTCGCGGCTCCCCGTACGGGGGCGCGTGCAAGTCGTGGGTTACGAGTCGGGCGAGGGGCTCTACGTCGCCAGCGGCGGCGCGGTCGAGTTCGTCGAGGCGACCGCCGGGACGGAGCTCGCCTACGGGCTCGGCGACCGCCGCTGCGCGGGGACCGTCCACGACGGCGAGCACGTCGCCTGCGACGCCTCCGATGCCCCCTACTGCGACGCCCACGGGAGCGTCTGGGTGTGCGCGCGGTGCACGGGCACGTGTCTGAAAGACGAGATGGACTGTCACGAGGAGCACGCGCTCTACCTCGCCGCGTTCGCCCCCGACGTGCTGAAGGTCGGGGTGACGCGGCTGTGGCGGCTGGAGACGCGGCTCCGCGAGCAGGGCGCGGACCGGGCCGCGCACGTCAGAACCCTGCCCGACGGGCGTGTCGCCCGACAGGTGGAGGCCGAGTTGGCCGACCGCGACGACCTCGTCGACCGGGTTCGGGTGCCGACGAAGCTCGCGGGGTTCGGCCGCGCGGTCGACGAGTCGGCGTGGGCGGCGCTCCTCGAACGCTTCGACCCGATCGAGCGCTTCGCGTTCGACTACGGGCTCGACCTCGACGAACGCCCCGTCGCGGAGACGATGGCGGCCGGGACCGTGCGCGGCTGGAAGGGGCGGGTGTTGGTGCTCGACCGCGGCGGGTCCACGTACGCGGTCGACGCCCGCGAGCTGGTCGGCCGCGAGCTCACCGACGAGGCGGCGGGCCGAGAGCTGCAGTCGAGCCTGGGGGCCTTCGGGGAGTGACGGGCGGGCTCGCGTCGACCCTGTTCGGCGACCCGTTCGCCGTCATGAACACGGTCGGCCTGGTCGCGTTCGCCCTCGTGGGCTCGACGAAGGCGATCCGGGAGGAGTTCGATCTGTTCGGCGTCGCGATCGTCGGACTGGCGATGGCGTTCGCCGGCGGGGTGACGCGCGACCTGCTCGTGAACCGGGTCCCGCTCGCCCTCCAGTCGCCGGTCGAGATCGCGCTCGGACTCGTCGGCGTCGGGTTGGCGATCGCCCTCAGCGTCGTCCTCGAATCGCCGGACACGCACCCGATCACGCTCGCGGCCGACGCCGTCGGCCTCGCCGCCTTCGCCACGGCCGGCGCGATCGTCGCGACGGACGCCGGCGTGTCCGCCTTCGGCGTCGTCGCGGTCGCGACGATCAACGCGGCCGGCGGCGGCGCGTTCGCGGACGTCCTCCTCGACCGCGCGCCCTTCATCCTCTTCGACGACTTCTACGCCAGCTGCGCGGTGCTGGGCGGGAGCGCGTACTGGGCCGTCGGCGCGCTCGGCGGCCTCGGTGCGCCGGGCGGCCTCGGCGGACTCGCCGCCGGCGCGTGCGCCGCGGTGACCGTCGGGACCCGACTGGTCGCGGTCGCGTACGGTTGGCAGCTACCGACCGCCGGGTGGGTCCAGCGCCTCGCCGACCGCGTTACCGGCGAGCGGTGATTCGGACCGGCGAGCGCCGAATCGGCCCGGGTGCCGACGTCCGTCTCAGTAGACCCCGGTCTCCAGCAGTATCTGCAGCGGGAGGTACAGCAACGCGTGCTCACGCCCGAAGGCTCCCGGTTCGGGGACGCAGTCGACTCGTCGTCGGGCCGATCTCTCGAGGAGGTACGACCAGCCGAAATTAACCCGGAAGTAGTCCCGGACCAGCGACTCGGGGAGGCTCTCGGCGAGCGTCTCGTATATCGAGACGCCGGTCCGCCGCGCCGCGTCACACTCCGGCTCCGGGTAGAACGCGTGCGCGAAGAAGGCGTAGCTCTGCGGGCGCTCGAAGAACCCCGGCAGTATCTCGGTGACGGACGACGACGAGGGAGCCCCTCCGTGTACCCGCTCCTCGTCCACGATATCCGCGAGCGGAGCGATCGACCTCGCTTCCGGCGATTCGGCCGCCGGCGACCGCTTCGCCCCCGCGTAGTAGTCGACACAGCACTCCGGATAGCCGTGGAGCGAGCCCAGATACCGGTCGAACGCTCCCGGCGACTCGTCCAGCACGGCCCGGATGTTTCGATCCAGGATCTCGTCGGGCGCGGGCGCCTCGTCGGCGAAGAAGTACACTCTGGCCCCGTACTGGACCTCGCCCGGCGTCCGGAGCCACTCCGGAACGACGAAACAGGTCTCCGGGTACCGATCCCTGAGATACCGGACCTCCGGGAGCCCGCGGAGTAGGTCGCGGAGACGGGTCGACGCCTCTTGGAGGTTCCCCTCGGTACGAGAGCCGATGTCGACGTGGAGGTCCCCCCAGATCCGCCGGGACTCTTGACAGGTGTCGACCCGGTCGTCGGTGACGTCGGGGCGGTCAATCGCCTCCAGCATCCGCTGTTGGCCGTGTAAGTACCCCTCCGTCAGCTGGACGCTGGCACCGGGGCGCTCTCCCTCGAGCACCGCTAGCGCGTCGAGCGCGACGAATCCGGGGAACGCGTCGACCGCTGACGGCGAAGACATGTGATCACCGCGTTCCACGACGACCGCGCGGGACCTAAAAACTATTATTTTTCTAACTTTTCGGGATCGCGGTGCGCCGGTCCCTCAGTCCCCGAAGCCGTTCGCCGCGACCAGCCGTCTGACCCCGGCGTACGCGACCGCGGCGATGCCGACGTAGGCGACGACGAGGGCGGTCGTCCTCGCGTCGGCGCTGTCGATCGCGAGCCGCGCGACCGCGTTCGCCGGCCCTCCGGCCATCGCCGTGGCGCCGCCGAACAGAACGAGCACGCCGATAGAGTAGAGGAACTGCGCGGCCCGGCGGTCGGGCGCGAGCGCCGAGATGGCGACCGCCAGCGCGACGACGAGCGTCGTCAGCGCGGTCATCAGCGCGAGGATCGACGGGACGTTGGCGACTGGCGTGCCGTTCGCGCGGAGAAGCAGCAGCCACAACAGCGCCTGTCCGGGGGCGATCGCGACCGCCGCGAGCGCCTTCCCGTCGATGATCTCCCCCAGCGTGACCGGGGCGACCCGGAGCAGTTCGAGGGTGCCCTCGTCGATCTCCTCGGTGATCGAGTCCACTACGAGCGACCCCGAGATGAAGACGGGGAGGAACACCAACACCGGGATCAACACGGTGTAGGTGAACGTGAAGTACGGGCTGGAGCCGGTCCGCTCGGGCAGCGGGAGCGGCGACTCGGTCAGGTACGCGGTCCGGTCGGCGCGCTCGTTCAGTTCGTACGTCCGGAGCAGTTCGCGGAGTTGGACGACGATCACGGTCGTCTCGACGGTCGCGTCCGGCGCCGTGACGCGCACGACGATCCGCCCCTCGTCGTTCCGATCGGCGACCACCACCGCGTCGGCGGCGTTGCGCTCGAACGCGAGCCGCGCGGCGCCCGCGTCCTCGTAGCGCGTGACGGACGCCCCGTCGACCTCGCTCGCGGCTCGCTCGAGATCGCTCACCGCGTCGCCCGCGCCGGCCACCTCCACCTCCGCGCCGCCGAGCGCGCCGGGGTCGTACATCGAGACGAGCCCGACCACGAGGAACGACGAGAACGCGGCGATGAACAGCTGTATCGCGACCGCCAGCAGGATCGTCTTCTCCGCGCGCAGGCCCGCAAGCTCGCGACCGGCGATGGTCAGTCGGCTGCTTCGTCCGGCGGTCCCCCCGCGGCGCTCCGCGTCACCCATGAACGCTCACCACCCCGAAGTTGTACGCGGCGTGGAGCAGCGTCGCCAGCGCCAGCGTGAGCGCGTACGCCGTCCGGTCCCGGCTCGCGCCCACCGCGGCGACGGTCGTGGCGAACCCGTGGAGCAGGAGGGGGGCGAACAGCAGCGCCGCGGCGGCGACGGGGGAGAGCCCGTCGACGCCGGCGACGCTCCCGAACGCCGCTCGACCGACGTACAGCTCGGTGAGGCCGACCGCCTGCACGACCGCCGTGGCCTTCTCGGCGAGGAAGAAGCCGACCGCGGAGGCGAGCCCGACCGCGACGGCGACCCGGTCGGTCCGGGCGAAGACGCCGCGCTCGAACCCGGCGTAGAGGCCGACGCTCTTGGCGACCTCCTCGATGAAGGCGATGGTCACGAGGAGGACGGGGACCGAGACCGTCACCGGAAGCGCGAACAGCGTCGCGACGGCGAGCAGCTCCGCGACGAAGACGAACGGGATCGCGCAGGCGGTGAGGAACGCGACCGAGCCGAGCGCGCGGAGCCGCCGGCGGTCGGCGAGGTCGGCGAGTCCGGCGTCGTCGACCGCCGAGAGCCGCACCGCGAGCGCGTCGAGGAGCTTCCGCGTCACCGGCTTCTGGGTGAACATGTCCTCCTCGCGGTACACCCCGAGCCCGAGGCCGAACAGGAGCGCGGCGCCGAGCGCCATCGGCCCGGTCGAGAAGAGCGCCTCGCCGACCGAGACGGCCTCGCCCTGCAGGTCGAAGACGACGAGCGTCAGGGGCGACACCAGCGCGACCGGCGTCACGTTGGTGAAGACGGCGGGGACGAACGCGTACGTCGTGAGGAGCACGCTGACGCCGACCGTGACGAAGGTGAGCTCCTTGAACGACCGCGCGAACATCGCGCCGACGAACGTGGCCGCGAAGAAGGTCAGGGCGACGGGCAGCACGGCGATCACCGAGAGGGCGCCGCCCCCCACGGCGACCGCGATGACGGTCGTGACGAGGAGCGCGGCCGCGACGTACGGGAGCGTCTTCCCGGCGACGATGTCCACCGGCGAGAGCGGCGTGACGAGCAGCGGCTCCCCCCGCCGGTTCGTGCGCTCGTCGAGCACGGACGAGCCGTACGCCTGGATGAGGAAGTTCATCGGGACGAGGAACACGAACGCCAGGAGCAGCGAGACGAAGGGGAACGGCGGGGAGATCGATCCGGGCGAGCCCGCCGTGTCGGCGCCGAACGTCCCGCCGCCGACCGACGGCACCGCGAACCCGTCGCCCGAGGCGCCGCCGTCGAGCGCGGCGTCACCCGTCCCCCCGCCGGCGTCGTCGTCCCCGTCGGTCCCGTCGCTTCCGCTCCCGTCGCCCGAGGCGCCGCCGTCGAGCGCGGCGTCACCCGTCTCCCCGCCGGCGTCGTCATCCCCGTCGGTCCCGTCGCTTCCGCTCCCGTCGCCCGAACCACCCCTGCCGTCAGAGCCGTCGTCGCCGCCCGAACCGTCGTCGCCGTCAGAGCCGTCGTCACCGCCGGAGCCGTCGCTCGCTTCCCCGAGCGTCGAGCCGTCGTCGAGCGCGCTCGTCCGGCCGACGTACCGGAGGGTGACGGCGACGGGGAAGGCGGCGGTCGCGTTCTCCTCGTCGGCCATCAGCCGCTCGTTGTGCGCCTCGACGGCCTCGCGGAACTCGGCGGCCGCGGCCTCGCCCTTCCGCGTGTCGCTGGCGCGGACGGCGACTGTCTCGGCCGCACCGGACTCCCCCCGCCCCACGTCGAGGACGACGAGATCCGCCGTCTCACCGAGCGTCGCGCTTCCGACGGGGACCGGCGTCAGCGCCGGCGCCTCGTCCACGGCGTCCGCGTACGGGGAGTCGCCGTCGACGGCGACCCGGTA
>NZ_NHPE01000136.1:0-44039 GCF_002252895.1 Halorubrum sp. Eb13
GGGGAGGCGTGAGGTGCGGTGCGGTTGCGGTCGGGTGGACGCAAAGGGGCAGCCGGGAGGCGGGCGCAGGCGACGGAAGCACCGTAGGGAGCGAGTGAAACGAGCGACTGAGGAGCGCAGCGAGCGTGCGCCCGCCTCCCGGCTGGGGCTTTGGAGTGATTCACCGCCGACCCGGTATCAACCGTTTATACCCGACCGGCTGGGGCTTTGGAGTGATTCGCCGACGATCCGTCAGCGACTGCGGATAACCGAGCAGCGAGGACTCCGGCGGTAGTTCGGCCGTCGTCGTCGCGTCCTCCGCATGTCGCAGATTTAAGACCGACGGCCGCAACCACAGATTATGGGATTCGACGAGATGGACGTCGACACGATCTGGAAGAACGGGGAGTTCCTCGACTGGGAGGACGCGACGACCCACGTTCTGACCCACGCGCTCCACTACGGGAGCGGCGTGTTCGAGGGCGTCCGCTGTTACGACACCGAGCGCGGACCGGCGGTGTTCCGGTGGGAGGAGCACCTCGACCGGCTGTTCGACTCCGCGAAGATGTACGACATGGAGGTCGAGCACTCCCGCGAGGAGATCACCGACGCGACCCTCGAACTCCTCGACCGGCAGGACCTCGACTCCGCGTACATCCGCCCGATCGCCTACTACGGCTACGACTCCCTCGGCGTCTCGCCGAAGGACTGCCCGACCGACCTCGTGCTCGCGGCGTGGCCGTGGGGCGCGTACCTCGGCGAGGAGGCCCTCGAGGAGGGCGTCGACGTGATGGTCTCCTCGTGGCGGAAGCACGCCTCCTCGCAGGTGCCGACGAACGTGAAGACCACCGGCCTCTACGTCAACTCCATGCTCGCGGGCGAGGAGGCCCGCCGGAACGGCTACGTCGAGGCCATCGTCCTGAACAAGGAGGGGAACGTCGCCGAGGGGCCGGGCGAGAACGTGTTCATGGTGAACGACGGCGAGATCTACACCACCGGGCCGGCGCAGTCCATCCTCGAGGGGATTACCCGCGACACCGTCATCGAACTGGCGGAGGAACGCGGCTACGAGGTCCACGACGAGGCCGTCATCTCCCGCGGCCAGCTGTACACCGCCGACGAGCTGTTCTTCACCGGCTCCGCCGCCGAGGTCACCCCGATCCGCTCCGTCGACGACACCGAGATCGGCGCGGGCACCCGCGGCCCGGTCACCGAGGAGCTGCAGCAGGCGTTCTTCGACCTCGTCGAGCGGCGGACCGACGACCACGACGACTGGTTCACGTACCTGTAGGCGACGCGGTCTCGGACGCTCCGCGGTGCGTCGGGTTGCCTCGCGCCGCGCGCCGTGTACCCTTCTCTCACGCGACTTCCGGCGCGCTCAGTCGTTGCCGCCGTCCGTCGAGGGGCGCTCCGACTCTCCGGGTGTGCCGTCGGTGCGGACGCCGCCGACGCCGCCCGGGCGACCGGGGCCGTCGTCGGGAGGCGCCTCCTCATGAACGGGGACTTGATGCGCGGACTCGGCGAAGCCGGCCGAGAGGACGCGGGTCATCCCCTCCTCGACGGTCTCGCCGGTCTCCTCGATGCGCTCGGGCTCGACCTCGATGACGAAGCCGGTGGTGATGTTCGGCGCCGTCGGCATGAACAAGACGATCTTCCCGTCGCGAGTCTTCTTGCCGGTCCGGAACGCCGTCATGCGGATCCCCGGCCACGTCTCGATGTACACCGGGCTCTGGAGCTCGTCCGTCCCGGAGACGGCCGTCTCGATCGCGAGCTTGGAGGCGTTGTAGACGACGCGTAGCGCCGGGATCCGGTTGATGGCGCCGTCGACGGCGGACTCCGCGATCCGTCCGAACGTCGTCCGCATGAAGTAGCCGACCGCGAGGACGACGGTCGCGAACACCGCGAGCGCGATGATCACACGGGAGATCGGCTCCAGCGGGCCGGGGATGATCGCGGGCTGGAGTCCCTCGATGAGTGGGATCGAGGCGATGTAGCGGTAGATCCACTGAATGACGAGGAGGAGGACTAGGAGGGGCGCCAACACGATGAGCCCGCTGGCGAAGTCGCGTTTCCACGTGGACATCTATCGCGTTGGTATGCGGCGTCGACCCTTAAGAGGGCTTCTACCGGACCGCTCGGCGAGCGGGGGGTCGACGAGCACGTCGGCCGCGAATGCGTCGGACGACGGACTCACCGACCCGCGACGGCGCGCAGCGCGAACGTCAGGTTCTCCCGGCGCTCGCGGACGCGCCGGTAGAAGTAGGAGAGCCACTTGTCGCCGTACGGCGCGTACTGGACCACGTCGACGCCCTGCGCGGCGAGGTCGCGCTGGGCGTCCTCCCGGACCCCCATCAGCATCTGCACCTCGTAGTCGGTGCCGTGGTCGCGTGCGAGCCGGTCGGCCAGCGAGATCATCGCGGGGTCGTGGCTGCCGACGGCGACGCCCCGGTCCCGGCGCTCGAAGAGGAAGCGGAGGTCCTCGCGGTACGCCTCGTCGACCCGCGACTTCTCCGTGTACGCGACCGACGCCGGCTCGTCGTACGCCCCCTTCACGAGCCGGATCTCGCCCGGGACGTCGACGAGGCGGTCGAGGTCCTCCCGGGTGCGCCTGAGGTTGGACTGGACGCACTGGCCGACGCTCCACGGGTAGTCGGCGGCGATCGATTCGAAGGCGTCGAGGGTGGCGTCGGTGGTGTCGGCGTCCTCCATGTCGCACCAGACGAAGGCGTCGAGCTCGTGGGCGCGAGCGACGATCTCGCGGTAGTGCTCCTCGAACAGATCGGCGGAGACCTCGAGCCCGATCTGGGAGGGCTTCACCGAGACGCGGGCGTCGAGGCCGCTGTCGGCGATGTCGTCGATCAGTCCGAGGTAGGCGTCGACGTCGGCGCGGGCGTCGGCGGGGTCGTCGTAGTGCTCGCCGAGCAGGTTGACGACGACGGCGACGCCGTCCTCGTTACACGCCCGGACGTGGTCGAGGACTTCCGGGACGCTCTCGCCGGCGACGAAGCGGCGCGCGATCGGAGGGATCATACCGGCTATGAGGGCGGCGACGACTTCACTGTTGTCGAAACGGGCGGTCTCGGTGACCGTCGACCGGTGTCGTGGCCGCGCGACCGCACACGAGTTCGCCCGCGTAACCGCTCGAGAGATCGCCCGCGTAACCGCCCGAGAGATCGCCCGCGAGGACCGCCGGGCGAGACGGATCGTGGTTTATAAATCGACGACAGGAGTGGACCGAGTATGATCGGTTCGCTCGTCGCGACGGCGTTCTGGGCGATGGTGCCCGCGTACGTGCCCAACAACGCCGCGGTGCTCGCCGGCGGCGGCCGTCCCATCGACGGCGGTCGGGAGTGGCGCGGGGCGCGCCTGCTCGGCGACGGGAAGACGTGGCGCGGCACGGCGGTCGGCACCCTCGTGGGGGTCGTCCTCGCGCTGGCGCTCAACGCGCTCAACGACCCCGCGAGCGCCGCCCTCGGGGTCGAGCTCCCGACGTTCGCGCTCCCCGCGGCGGTCGCGCTCGCGTTCGGCGCGATGTGCGGCGACATCGGCGCCTCCTTTCTCAAGCGACGCTCGGGGCGCGAACGCGGCGCGGCGTTCCCCGGGCTGGACCAGCTCGACTTCGTCGCCGGGGCGCTGCTGGCCGTCTTCGTCGTCGACACCGACTGGGCGCTGGCGACGTTCACGCCCGGGGTCCTGGCGGCCGTCCTCGTGATGACGCCCGTCCTCCACGTGGTCACGAACGTCGGCGCCTACCTCCTCGGGCTGAAGAACGAGCCCTGGTAGGCGGGGCGGCCGGACCGTCGGGACCGCCCGACTGCGAACGACCGCACCCTCGCCCCCGACTGCGAACGACCGCACCCGTCACCGGCGCGCGCCGTTCGGAGAGCGAGAGGTGAGAATGCGAGAGGTGAGAATAGTTCACACGAGCCGCGGCGCGACGCGCTGATGTAGGGACACGAACACCTTCGGACGAGATAACCGATCGTTCGTGGTCGATATGACGGTTCAGTGAGAACCACGAGAAAATATATATACTCGCGTGCCATTGACTAGCATGCATGTCTAGTAGTGCACCCAGTTCGGACGACGACGTGCTCGACGAGTTCCTGTCCGATCGCGGCCACGAGACCGAGATCGTACGCTGGGAGCGATCCTATAACAAGCTTCAGTGTCCGGAGTGTGGTGCGCTCCACCCCGAGGGAACGGCGCGGTGTGACGTCTGCGACTGGCGCCCGACCTGACGCCGACGACGGCGCACGGGCGGTGAGCGGTTTTCTTTCGGTTGCACTCGGCGGCAGTATTATGTGTCATCAATCGATAGTGACGACCATGCCGACCTGCCAGAACTGCGGTTCGTTCGTCACGACCGATTACGTTCGGGTGTTCACCCCGAACGAGGTCGACCGTCCCCGCGTCTGCCCGGCCTGCGAGGACCTCGTCCGCGACGGCGCCGACGTTCGGGAAGCGCGCGCGACGCGAAGCAACTGACCTATCAGTCGACGGGATCGTAGCGTTTCGACGGGAGCGACGCCGAGCCACGGCGTGTGAACTACCCCACCCTACTCGCTCACGGCTAACGCCGGTCGCTGCTTGAGGGTTGGGCTTCCTGTTTCCACGACGCGCTTTGCAGATACGGGTGTATCCACAGGGAGCGCAGTCTCAACAGGCGTTACTTCGGAGTGTCCCACTCCTAAATCTTCGAGACCACGAGAAAGGATGTTCCACGCCGCATTCGCGTCCCTATCCGCCTCGAACCCACACGCGGGACACGATTGTTCACGAACCCACAGCGGTTTGTCTGTCTTGACACCGCAGGACGCGCATATTTTTGTTGTGTTTTTCGGGTCAACCGCAACGAAATGCGTTTCCTCGCGCTCGCACTTGTACTCGAGCATCCGTGGGAATGTCCCCCACGCAGCTGCCGCTCGATTGCGAGAGTTGCCGGGAAGTTCAAGCAGTCCCTTTGCGTCCAAGTCCTCGACCGCCACCAAATCGTACTCGGTGGCGTAGTAGTTCGACAACTTGTGGAGGAAGTCTCGTCGCTTCCGCTTCAGGTCAGCGTGGCGTCCGGCTACGACCTTTCGCTGTTTCTCCCAGTTGTTCGAGCCGTATTCCTTTCGGGAGAGGTCGCGTTGGGCGCGTTCGAGTCGGTTGCGCTCCTCGCTGAAGTCAGGACTCTCGATGGCGTACCCATCGGTGTCGTGGGCGTACTTGATAATCCCCACATCGATACCGACGACCTTCGCGGGCGTCTCCGGTTTGTTGGGGGAGTCTTCGTCCACGTCGATACCGAACGTAGCGTACCACTCCCCCGTTGGCTCCCGTTTGATGATGACCTGTTTGATGGTCGCGTTCTCAGGGATGTCTCGATGGAGGCGAATTGGAATCTCGCCGATTTTGCTCAACCACAGCACGGACCGACCACTCGTATTCTTGAGTTCGAAGCCGGACTGGTTGTAGGTAAGCGACCGATACTCCCGGGGAGGTTTCCACTTGAGCATCCCCACAGCGCGTCCGTTCTCTTTCTGTGTTTTGAGCGTGGAGAGGTTGTCGTAGACACGCTTGACGACCATCTGCAACACTTTCGAGTGAACGTCTTCGAGGTCGTCCCACCACGATTTGAGATCGGGGAGTCGTCCCTGCACCTCGTAGCGTGCAGGAATGTCGTCTGCGTCGTTGAGCAGGTAGAGGACATGGTTGTACAGTTGCCTACAGGTATCGACATGGTAGCAGAGTTCCTGGTGGAGGGCTTCTGACGGGTCGAGTCGATACTTGTAGTTGTACTGCATGGCCTACTGGTCTGAGTCGGGGTCAGAGACGCGGACGACCTTCACGTCGGCCCCACGCCAGCGTTTGGGAACGATGACGTGGGCACTATTACCAGACGGTTTTGCAGTGCCGTCAAGCACTTCCTCGCCTTCGATTTCAAATCTATCCATCACCAATGTATATATATTATATATACATGAAGATGACGGGGGGCTGTGGATCGGTCGTTGTAGAGTATTTAGAAACAACGACGGCGCTGTATCCTTCCACTGCGCTACTCAGGCTTCTCCCTGCGTTCTCTTTGAGGAAGAGGACTTAGCGCTTGAAAAAGGGTTAAGGAGAACCGGGATCAGGGATACACAATGACCGAGCCCACGGTGACGCGACTGTTCGGCGGTCCGGGCAGCGGGAAGACCACGGCGCTACTGGATCGCGTCGAGGGGATCCTCGAGGACGGCGACGCCGACGTCCGCGACGTGCTCGTCGTCTCGTACACGCGCGCGGCCGCCGCCGAGATCCGCGAGCGCCTCGCGGAGCGGCTCGACGTCTCCCCGCGCAGCCTCCAGGGGAACGTCAGCACCATGCACGCGAAGGCGTACGAGCTGTTGGACCTCTCCCGCGGCGACGTCGTCGGCGAGGACGACAAGGAGGCGTTCTGCGAGGAGTACGGCATCGAGTTCGAGGACCAGCACGGCGGCGCCGGCCGCCGGACCGCCCGGTCGACGACGATCGGGAACAAGATCATCGCCACCTCGCAGTGGCTCCAGCGCACCGAGCGCGACGTCGCCGACTGGTACGACGTGCCATTCCAGTGGAACGTCGAGGAGGTCCGGCTCCCGCCCGAGGAGGACCCCAACGCCCAGCAGGGGAACAAGTACACGCCGACGTGGCCCTCCGACGACGACCGGATCGACATCCCCGAGACGATCCGCGCGTGGCGGACCTACAAGGGCGACAACGACCTCGTCGGCTTCGCGGACATGCTCGAACGGGTCGCGCAGCGGTCGCTCGTCCCCAGCGTCGACTACCTGATCATCGACGAGTTCCAAGACATCACGACGCTGCAGTACAACGTCTTCCAGGAGTGGCGGCCGCACATGAAGAAGGTGCTCATCGCCGGCGACGACGACCAAGTCGTCTACGCGTGGCAGGGCGCCGACCCCGACCTCCTCCTCGACACCGACGTCGACGAGGACGTCGTCCTCCCGAACTCCTACCGGCTCCCCTCCGAGATCCTCAACGTCGTCAACGCGGAGATCCGCCACATCGACAAGCGCCAGGAGAAGGACCTCCACCCCCGCAAGGAGGGCGGCACCGTCGAGGCGATCCAGTCGCCGTCGATGATCGAACTCGTCCGGAACGTCCGGTACACGGTCGAGGACGACGAGGGCGACGTGATGTGCCTGTTCCGCGCCCGGTACCAGATGTTCGACTTCATCGACGAGTTCATCGACCACGGGATCCCGTTCACGATGCTCACCGACGGGCGGATGTGGACCGACCGCGTGCAGGACTACGTCAGCGCCATCGAGAAGTCCGAGGCGGGCGACCCCGTCAACGGGCTGGAGGCCCGGCGACTCGCCGACATGCTCCAGGACTCCGCGTTCGGGACCCACGACCGCGACGAGTTCTACGACTTCCTCGACGACCGCGAGGAGGCCGCCGACGCCGACGACGTCTCGCTGATCGAGGTGACGTCCGAGGAGCTCGACGAGCACATCCCGTTCATGCCGGACACCGCGAGCGCCGACGACATGGTCCGGAAGGTGACGAGCTTCCAGCGGAAGTCGATGGGCGCGTACTTCGACGGCGACTACGGGGGAATGGACCCGACCCGCGTCCGCGTCGGCACCATCCACTCCGCGAAGGGCCGCGAGGCCGACCACGTGTTCGTCGCGACCGACCTCACCGAGAAGGTCGTCGAGCAGATGGCGGCCTCCATCGACGACCCGACCGACGTCGAGGGCGTCGACGAGTTCACGAAGGCGACGAGCCCCGTCCCCGTCCTCACCGACAACGAACGTCGGGTGTTCTACGTCGGGATGTCCCGCGCCCGCGAACGGCTCGTCATCATGGAGAGCCTGATAAGCGGGGCGCCGACGCTTCCGATCAGCGTCCTCCTGTTCAACGAGCTCCGCGACGAGACCCCCGAAGAGCTCATCGAGGAGGTCCAGGCCGAGCTGGCGGTCCCCGAACCGGAGCCGTGAGCGACGGGGGAGACGAGGGCGACGACGCGGAAAGCGACGACGCGTCCGCCGGAACCACTCACGCGCTCCGACCCCTCCGCACCGATCTCGCTCCGGTCGTCGAGGCGGTCGAGGCCGCCGGTGCCGACGCGTTCGTCGCGGTCGGCGACCGCTTCGACGACGACCTCCGGTACCTCACCCGATTTTCGGGACCGGATCGGCCGTACGCGCTGGTCGTGATCCCGGACGGCGCGAGCGGCGACGACCGGGAAAACGGGGCCGACGTCGGCCGCGCCGTCTGCTGTGCCCCCGCCCTGTTCGACGAGCAGGCCCGGCGCGAGTTCGTCGCCGGCGCGAGGGCTCGGGGCGACGGCGAGGACGACGATCCCGGCGACGGCGAGGACCCCGGCGACGAGACCAATGCCCACGACGGCGTCGCCCGCGAGGTGCGGACCGAGAACGTCGGCGACCACGCCGGGGAGCGCGCGGCCGCGGCGGTCGCCGAGTTGGTCGACGGATCGGACACCGACCACACCCTCCTCGTCCCGTCGTCTGTCCCTCACGACGCCGCCGTCTACCTCGAACGCGCCGGCAACGAGCTTTCGTCGACCGACGCGGTGACGGCGGCGCGGGCGCGGAAGACCGACGCCGAGCTGGACCGCCTCCGCCGCGCCCAGCGCGCGACGGCCGCGGGAATGGCGCGTGCCGAGACCGTGCTGGCGGACAGCGAGGCCGGCGAGGACGAGGCGGGGAGACCGGTCCTCCGCTGGGAGGGCGCCCCCCTGACGACCGAGCGGCTCCGCCGAGAGGTGAACGCGGCCCTCGCCGCGCGGGGCGTCTGGGACGCGGGCAACACCGTGATCGGCGCCGGCCCGTCGGCCGCGGACCTCCACTACGTCGGCGACGAGCCCGTCCGACCGGGCGAGACTGTCCTCCTCGATATCTCGCCGCGGGGGCCCGACGGCTACTACGGCGACATGACCCGGACGTTCGTCGTCGACGGGGACGGCGGCTGGGAGCGCCGCGCGTACGTCGCGGTCGAGTCGGCGCGCGAGACCGCGCTCGCGGAGGTCGAGCCGGGCGTCCCGGCGAAGACCGTCCACGGCGAGGCGGCCGCCGAGCTGGCCGCCTACGGCTTCGACCCGAACGCCGGCGAGGGGGAGACGGGGTTCACGCACGGCACGGGCCACGGCGTTGGCGTGAGCCTCCACGAATCGCCGTCGCTGACCGGCGCCGGCGAGCTGCGGCCGGGCCACGTCGTGACGGTCGAGCCCGGCGTCTACGAGCCGGACGTCGGCGGCGTCAGGCTGGAGGACCTCGTAGTCGTCACCGACGACGGGTACGAGATCCTGGCGGAGTACCCGTTCGGGATCGTGCCGGAGCAGCGCGGGTGAGCGGCGGATAGCTACGACCGCTGTTTGAGCTATCGGCGCCCCTTTTCGGCCGCCGGTCGAACGCCGAGACGTATGCGATCCGAATCCTCCATCAGAACCGGCGAGACCGCCGGCTCCGAGTCGGTGCGGCGTATCGCGAGGAAGAGACTCCCGACCGCGGTGACGCTTCTGGTCGCCGCGTTCGCGCTCGTCGGCGTCGTCGTCGCCGGGACCGGAGCCGTCGCCGCCGACGGAACCGCCGACCTCGACGCGGACGTCGTCACCGTGGGCGAGGACGGAACCGCCGAGATTCCCGTCGAAACCGACGGCGTCGACGCGTTCGAGGTCGTTGTCGGCGGCGAAGAGGAGGCCGGGTACGAGCTCCGCGCCACCGTGACGCCGGACGGCGACGGCGTCACGACCCTCGTCTTCGACCACGCCCGAACCGGCGGGGGCGGCGCCACGCTGACGGCCGACGGCGGCGCCGAAGTCGAGACCGACTACGAGACCTCCCTCAGCGAGGAGATCGCTCCCGGTAGCTACGACGCGGAGGTGCTCGTCGGCGGCGACACCGTCGACGTCGGTACCCTCGTCGTCGAAGACGCAACGGGCGGGGAGGGCGAAAACGACGGGAGCGACGGAGACGACGCAGACGGAAGCGATGGCGGATCGGCCGAGCCTGCCACGGTCACCGAGGCGGACGTCGAAGCGGCCGACATCGTCGTCGCTCCGGCGGAGAGCGAGGTGAGCGTGCCGGTGGCGGTCGACGACGGCGAGACCGTGAACCTCCGGATCCGCTCGGCCGGAGACGCGAGCCCGGCCTTCCTCATGACGGAGGAGGCGTCCGTCGAGAACGGCACGGCGAGCGCGACGTTCGACCTGAGCCGGACGAGCCACGGCGACCGCGCGACGCTGACCGTCCGCGGGAACGAGGCGGTCAACGAGTCGGACTCCCGCGAGGTGCTCATCGTCGACGAGGAGGTCGGCGTCGAGGGGAGCGGCGGCCTCGACCTCGAGACGCCCGGGTTCGGAGTCGTCGCCGGCGGGCTCGCGGTTCTCGCCGTCACGCTCGCGGCCCGGCGGCGGGAGTGAAAGCCGGACCGAGCTACTTCTCGATCGAATCGCCCTCGGAGCCGGCGGCGTCGTCTTCCCCCCGGAGCTGTCGAGGGAGCAGTCCCGAGACCAGCCCGCGGAGGATCCGGGCCGGGTCGAGGAAGTACTGCGGGAGCACGACCATCGCGACGGCGACGACGAGCAGTCCGGCGCCGAGCGCGATCTCGCCGGCGGCCAGCCGGATGACGGCGTAGTTCGCGAGCGGCAGCGCGAAGACGAGCGACGCCGCCAGCCCGATCATATCCATCAGCCCGAGGTTCATTGACCCCCGATTCGCGCCCGGCGTTCAAAAGCGACGCGGCGGCGGTCGCTCGGGCGCCGCCGACGGCGGCACGGCGCCCGATCGCGTCGAACCGCCGGCCGTCCCGGAGCGCGAGCCGCCCCGAACACCGAACCGATATGTGTCGCGCGCGCCCAGATCGGGTATGTTCACCGGCATCGTCGAGGACACCGGCACGGTCCGCGACCGGACCGAGACCGCGGACGGGCTCCGACTTCGGATCGGCGTCGACGGGTTCGACGACCTCCACCACGGCCAGTCGATAAGCGTCAGCGGCGTCTGTCTCACGGTCGAGGAGTACGCGGTCCGCGACGAGGGGTCGGACGCCGGCGGCGACTGGTTCGAGGTGTTTCTCGCGAGCGAGACGGTCGCGAAGACGTACCTCGGCGACGTCGGCGAGGGCGACGCGGTCAACGTCGAACGCGCGATGCCCGCCGACGGCCGGTTCGACGGCCACGTCGTGCAGGGCCACGTCGACACCGTCGCCGAGGTGACGGGGATCGAGCGCGTCGGCGAGGACTGGCGGTTCGCGTTCGCGATCCCCGAGGGCCACGCGGACTACCTCGTCGACAAGGGGTCGGTGACGCTCGACGGCATCTCGCTGACGGTCGCCGAGAAGCGCGACGGCGAGTTCGACGTCGCGATCATCCCGACGACCTACGAGCTCACGACGCTCTCGGAGAAGTCGGTCGGCGACCCGGTCCACCTGGAGGTCGACGTGATCGCGAAGTACGTCGAGAACATGGTCGACGGGTACGCGGGGTAGCCGGCGTCCGGGGCGAGACGATACCGGTCGCTTCAGGCGTCCTTCGCGCCCTTCACCGTCTCGCGGACGGCGTCGACGCCCTCGTCGTGGAGCAGGTCGCCGACGACGATCACGTCGCTGTGGGCGGCCATCTCGTTCGCGGACTCGTAGTCGCCGATCCCGCCGCCGTAAAAGAGCGTGGCGTCGTCGAGCGCGTCGTGCGCGGCCGAGACCTTCTCCGTGTCGCCGAAGGTGCCCGAGTACTCGACGTAGACGATCTCCTGGCCGAACATCCGCTCGGCGACCTTCGCGTACGCCCCCACGTCGTCGGCCGCGAGGTCGCAGTTCGCGTTCGTCAGCTCGGCGACCGCGGCGTCCGGGTTGAGGACGATGTACGCCTCGGTGTGCGTCCGGTCCCAGTCGAGCTCGTCGATCCGGACCCACTCCTTGTGGGCGCCGGTGATCCAGAAGGGCCCGCCGGCGTTGAACACGGTCGGGATCAGGTAGCCGTCGAGCGCCGGCGAATCGACGACGACGCCCGGGTTCGACGGCTCCTGATACAGCGGGACGTCGTACTCGGCCGCGGCGTCGACGACGCGCGTCATCTTCTCCGCGGTGATGTCGAGGGTCCCGCCGATCTCGATCGCGTCGGTGCCGGTGCGGCAGACGTCCTCGAAGGTCTCGCCGTCCCGCAGCTGCTTGTCGGGATCGACCTTCAGCACGTGGTCCCAGTCGTCCCACGGGTTACTCATCGGAAACGACTCCACCGGGCGGCAACAAAAAGGTGCGGAACCTGCCCCGCCGCTCCCCGGACGGGCGGCCCCGCTCGTCGTTCCGTCCGGCGCACCGACGCGGCCGACGCGCCGCTCA
Source organism: Halorubrum sp. Eb13 (assembly GCF_002252895.1). Taxonomy (NCBI): domain Archaea; kingdom Methanobacteriati; phylum Methanobacteriota; class Halobacteria; order Halobacteriales; family Haloferacaceae; genus Halorubrum; species Halorubrum sp. Eb13. Next base: position 12,316 of record NZ_NHPE01000136.1, read on the forward strand.
GAGGAGGTCGTCGAGCTCGTCGTTGTCGAACGCCGCCGCGGGGTCCGGCTCCGCCTCCGGCTCGTCGCGGACCGCCTGTCGGGCGCGCTCGAGGAACGCCTCGACCCGGCGGGAGCGCTCGACGCCGCCGAGCAGCACGAGCGCCGCGATCCGGTCGGAGTCGAGCGGGAAGTCGCCGCCCCGCACCTGCATCGAGCCGGTCTCCTCCTGCAGCCACTTGCGGGCCTTCTCCGCGCCCTTCCGGGAGATGCGGTCGGGGTCGCCGGCGACGGCGACGAGGGCGGCGTCGGCCTCGGTCGCGTTCGGGAGCGACATCCCGGTCATCACCGCGCTCCTGACGGTGCTCATCACGGTCGTGACGTTCTCCTCGGGGTCCTCGGCCGCCGGCGCCGAGGCGAACCCGACCGCCGCCATCCCCCCGGCCCGCAGCGTGTTTATTACCTCGCTGGTGTCGACGACCGACTCGGCGACGCCCTCGACCGACTCGCCGGCGGCCAGGAGGAGGCCGACGCGTCTCGCCATCGACTCGTTGATCGCCGCGAAACCGCCCTCCATCGACTCTCCCGAGGAGCGCCACGCGTCGTTGTCGAGTAGGATCGTCGCGTCCGCCTCCCGGACCAGCGTCTTGAGCGACCGGCCCGCGTTCACTTGGTACATAGCCCCCTCGTCGCGACCGGGGAGGATCCCGACCGCGTACACCGGCACGTCGTACACCCGGCTCAGCTCCCGGACGAGCACCGGCGCGCCGCCGGAGCCGGTGCCGCCGCCGAGCCCGGCGACCACGAACAGCGCCTCGGCCTCCGCGGTCACCTTCGACGCGAGCGCGTCGAGCACCTCGACCGCGTCCTCGTCCATCACCTCGGCGCCGAGCTCGTTGTCGCCGCCGACGCCGTGGCCGTTCACCCGCGGCTGCCCGACGAGGACCGTGTCGAGCGGGAGCGGGTCGAGGTCCGTCGCGGCCGTGTTGACCGCGAGCGCGTCGAGCACCGCGCCGTAGCCGGCGTCGGCGTCGAACTGCGCGAGGGCGGTCGTGAGCTTCCCGCCCGCCTGCCCGACGCCGAGGAGGACTGCCTTCATGATCGAACGGTAACCGATCCGGAGTATTACGCTTTCCCCCCGAGATTTAAATGCGAAATCGAGGCCAGTCGCGAGCATGTCGAACGCCACCGACGAGAGAAGTCGGACGTCGGGCCGCGGAGAGAGGCCGACCGCCGAGGGCGACGAGACCGCTGGCGCCGGCGGACCGAGCGACGGAAGCAGCGGAGACCGGCTCGGAGAGCGACTCAGCGCGGTCGAGCGAGCCCTGACCGGGTCCGACGCGGCCGTCGCGGACCTCGGCGACGGCGCCGCCGCGGCCGCGGAGCGCGAGGCGCTGGAGTCGCGCGTCGAGGAGCTCGAGTCGCGCGTCGAGGAGCTGGAGGCCGCCACGCAGGCGATCCGGGGGTACGTCGGATCGATTCGAGCGGTCAACCGCGAGGTCGAGCGGCGGGCCGACCTCGCGCTGGCGAGGGCGAGCCGCGGCGAGGACGCCGGCACGGAGACCCGACTCCAGAGCGGCGGCGCGACCGCCGACGCCGTGCCGAGCGAGGACGCCCTCGACGCCGCCGTCCCGTCGGACGCCGCCGATCGGAACGGCGGGGTGGGACGGGGCGACGCGAGGCGGTCGGACGACGCGGACGGATCGTGGCGGGACGAGGCGCTGGACCGGCTCCGTGAGTCCCTGTAAGCTGGACCGGGGAGCGGGAACCGGGATCGCGGCGCGAGTCGAGACGGAGGCCGGCGAGCCGTGATCCGCGTCGTCCTCACGGTCCTCGTCGCCGTCGCCCTCCTCGCGGCCGCGACCCCGGCGCTGGAAGACGCCCGGGCGACCACGACCGCCGAGCGGATCGACGCCGAGGCGGACCGCGTCGAGCGGGCCGTCGGCGGCCTCGTCGCGGGCTCCGTGAGCGTCGCGGACCCGTCGCTCGCCGCGCGGACGACCGTCACCGTCCGCGTCCCGAGCGGGTTCGGAGCGGCGCCGATCGACCGCGTCGCGATCGTGGAAACGGGGGCCAGCGGAGAGACGGTCGGCGCGGAGGCGAACGTCGCCGAGGAGACGTCACCCGGCCCGGACGTCGCGCTCCGGTATCGGATCGACGGCGGGCCCGAACGAACCGCGCCGATCGGTCCCGGCGGCACGGACGCGACCGTGTCGGTCGACGGCGGCGCGATCGCGCTCCGACCGGGCGGCGAGAGCCGACTGGCCCTCCGGCTCGTCGACGACGGCGGACCGACCGTCCGGGTCACCAGGGTAGGGTGATCGCTTATATACGATGCCGGGAGCACGCCCGCCGTGAACCTCGATCTCCCCTCGCTGTCGCGGATCGGCGGCGGCGAGCCCTCGCTGCGATCGCTGCCGTGGAGCGACGCCGATCGCGACTGCCGGTGCGAGCCGACGTTCAGAGAGCCGGTCGGAACGGGCGTCGGCGACCGCGTCGTGCTGGCGGTCGACGCCGGTGACTGCCCGGGGCGCGGCGACCTCGCCGAGAGCCCTGACTGTCTGGCGACCGTCATCGAGGCGCTCGCGGAGCGCGACGCCGAGGTGATCAGGACCCGTCATCGCGGGCGCGAGCGGGCCTACGCCGGGCGGGCCGCCGCGTGTCTCGTCGCCGCGGGCCGGTTCCGCGAGCGCGTCGGGTTCCACGAGACGCGGCTCGCCGACCGCGTGCTGCGCGATCCGGTCGGCGCCGCTCGGGAGGCCGCCGGACGCGAGGGACCGCCGGCCCGGATCGCCGCGGAGACCGGGCTGTCGGCGATCGTCGAAGGGGCAGACGAGGTCGGAGACGTGCTTCGGGCACACGCCGGGCCCCGAATCGCGGCGGCGCGGATCGCGACCGCGCCGCCGCCGGGGGCCGCGCTCGCCGACCGCTGGGATCTCGACACCGGCGCGACCGTCCGGCTGTACGAGGGGTCGGGACCGCTCCGGACGTACCACCTCACGCCGCCGGTTCGAGAGCTCGACGACGGGGCCGTCGAGCGGCTCGACGACGCCAAGCGACGGCTGCTCGACGATCCGACCGGGGGCGGGCGAGCGCCCGGCCGCGCGGTCCGGACGGCCGCCGAGGACGGCGATCCCGTCTCGACGCTGACCGATGTGCTCCGGCGGCACACGCGCGGGTACGGGGCGTTCGAACACGTGTTCGCCGACGAGCGCGTGAGCGACGCGACGCTCTCGGCGCCCGTGACCGAGAACCCGCTCCGCGTCGTCGTCGACGGCGAGCGCTGCCGGACGAACGTGCGACTCCCGCCCGAGGGGGCCGCCACGCTCGCGTCCCGACTCCGGCGGACCAGCGGGCGGGGGTTCTCTCGGGCGAGCCCCACGCTCGACGCGACCCTGGAGACGGACGCCGGCCGGGTCCGCGTGGCCGCGACGACGGACCCCGCCAGCGACGGGCTCTCGTTCGCGTTCCGCCGCGGTGATCCCGACGCGTGGACGCTCGCACGACTCGTCGACGCAGGGACACTCACGCCGGCGGCCGCCGGGCTCCTCTCCGTCGCCGTCGAGCGGGGCGTGACGGGGCTCGTGGCCGGCGGGCGGGGTGCGGGAAAGACGACCGCGCTCGGTGCCCTCCTCTGGGATCTTCCCGCGGAGTCGCGGTCGATACTGATAGAGGACACGCCTGAGCTCCCGACGAGCGCCCTAGCGACCGCCGGGCGAGACGCGCAGCGGCTCTGCGTCGGCGACGGGGCGGAGCCGTCGCCGAGCGACGCGGTCCGGACCGCGCTCCGCCTCGGCGGCGGTGCGATCGTCGTGGGGGAGGTCCGCGGCGAGGAGGCGCAGGCCCTCTACGAGGCGATGCGCGTCGGCGCGGCCGGCGAGACGGTGCTCGGGACGATCCACGGGGAGGACCCCGCCGCCGTCCGGGAGCGGGTGGTCTCCGACCTCGGCGTGTCGCCCTCGTCGTTCGCGGCGACCGACCTGATCGTTCTCCTCGACGACCACCGCGTCGACGTGATCGCCGAGGTAGTCGGTCACGAGGACGGCGCCGCGTTCGAATCGGTGTTCGAGCGCACGGACGAGGGACTGACGCCGACCGGGCGGGTCGACCGCGGCGAGAGCCGACTCCTCGATCGTCTCGCGGGACCCGACGAGACGTACGCGTCGATCAGGGCGGCCGTCGGGGGACGGGGCGAGCGGATCCGCGAGGCGGTCGCCACCGGTCGGACGGAGCCGGAGCGGTACGTCGACTCCGTCGGCGCGAGCGGTGAGATCGAATGACCGGAGCGGTCGACGAGGCGACCGACGGCTCGCCGACGGCACCCCCGAGCGAGGGGGTCGACGCGAACGAGTCGGCAGAGCTCCGGCGCGCGGTCGCGTTCCTCGGCTGGGAGGCCTCGGCCGAACGAGTCGTCGAGCTCGGGTATCGGGTCGGGCTCGGGGTCGGCCTCCTCTGTGCCGTCGCGCTCTCGGCGTTCGTCGGCCCGGTTCCGGGTACGCTCGCTGGGCTCGCCGGAGGGTTGGCGGCGACTCACGCGGTCCATCGAGCACCGGTGGGGCTCGCCGCGCTCCGTCGGACTCGAGCGCTCGGTGCGGCCCCCGGTCTCGTCGGCCGTCTCGTGTTACGGATGCGACTGGACCCGTCGGCGGAACGCGCGGTTCGGTTCGCCGCCCGCACCGGGGACGGACCGCTCGCGGACGGGCTGGCGCGTCACGAGCGCGGGAGCGCGGACGGGCCGACGAGCGGGCTCCGGGCGTTCGCCCGCGAGTGGCGACCGTGGTTCCCCGCGATCGACCGCGCCGCCGCGTTAGTGCGGACGGCCGCGTCAGCGCCGGCAGAGCGGCGGGGACGGTGTCTGGACCGCGCGCTCGACGCGACGATCTCCGGGACGACCGACCGGCTCGCGGCGTTCGTCGGCAAGGTCCGCGGCCCCGTCTCGGCGCTGTACGCCTTCGGCGTGCTCCTCCCGCTGGCCCTGATCGCTCTGCTACCCGCGGCGGCCGCGTCCGGCGTTCCGGTCGGGTCGAGGGTCGTCGCCGGACTCTACCTCGTCGTGCTCCCCGCCGGACTGTTCGCCGCGTCGGCGTGGCTGCTCTCGCGCAGACCGGTCGCGTTCGCGCCGCCGTCGATCGACGGCGACCACCCGGACGTCCCCGAGCGGGCGCAACACGCCGCCGCGGCAGGCGCGGCCGCCGGAGTCGCCGCGGCCGCGATCGCCGCGCGGCTAGTCACCGGGTGGGCCGCACCCGTGGCCGGGGTCGGCGTCGGGGCGGGGACGGCGCTCCTCGTCGGCGTGCGACGCCGGCGGGCCGCGCTCGCTGAGATCCGGGCCGTCGAACGGGGGCTCCCGGACGCCATGACGGTCATCGGCGGCGACGTGGCCGAGGGCGTCGCGGTCGAGACGGCGATCGCGAACGCCGGCGAGCGGCTCGACGGGGCGACCGGCGAGCTGTTCGAGCGCGCCGGGCGCCGAAGCGAGACCCTCCGAGTCGGCGTGCGGGAGGCGTTCCTCGGCCGGGGCGGCCCCGCGGTTCCGGTCCCGTCGCCGCGGGTCCGGGGCGCGGTCGCGCTGCTCGCCGTCGCCGCCAGGGAGGGTCGCCCGGCCGGCGACGTGCTCCTCGAGCTCGCCGACCAGCTCGAGGAGCTCCGGGCGCTCGAAACCGACGCGCGACGTCAGCTCGCGACCGTGACGGGCACGCTGACGAACACCGCGGCGGTGTTCGCGCCGCTCGTCGGCGGTGCGACGGTCGCGCTCGCCACGGGGGTCGACGCCGTCGACGCCGGGGGACTGGGCGCCGGAGCGACCGCCGGCGCGGACGCGCTCGGTGTCGGGGGCGGCGGTACTGGTGCCGGCGGCGGGAGCGCGGCCGAGGCGACCGCGGAATCCGGCGCCGGCTCCGGCACCGGAGCGCTCTCCGTCCCGGTACTCGGCCGGATCGTCGGCGCCTACGTGCTGATCCTCGCGGCGCTGCTCACCGCGCTGGCGACCGGGCTGGAGCGCGGCTTCGACCGGACGCTGGTGGCCTACCGCGTGGGGATCGCGCTGCCGACTGCGACGGCGACGTACCTCGTCGCGTTCGCGGGCGCGGGAGCGCTGCTGTAACGACCGGACCGCAGCCGCGTGTCCTCGCCGATCATTTAAATACCAAGCCGCGGCCAGCCGGCCCGTGTTCGAGACTCACCTCGACGCGACGTACGCGTGGCTCGGCCTCGCCGTGGTGAGCGTCGCGACGGCCGGCGTCGCCGCGACGCTCCCGGCGTCGCCGCCGCCGGACGCGGCCGGCGTCGCGCACACGATCGAGACGGTAGCCGGCGGAGAGTACCCCGCGACGGCGGAACACGGGATCGCGGCGGACCGAATCCGACTCACGCCGCGGTCGGTCTCGCTCGGCGGAGACGGGGGAGACGCACGGGCGCCGCTCCACGCGCCGCGGGTGACGCCAGTCCCACCGGTCGATCGAAGCGGAAGTGGGGACCGGCTTCGGCGGGTCCTCGACGGCGTTCCGCCGGACGCCGCGTTCGACGACCCCGACGCGCTGGCCGCGGCGGCGGAGCGCGCGCGGAGCGCCGATAGCGGGTGGCGACCGGCGCCGGAGCGGCTCACCGTGCGGCGGGTGCATTACGGAGGGGTGCATGTCACGCTCGTCGGGTGACTCGTCCGGCGCCGGAAGCGGGGCCGCGGATCGCGCCGCGGTCGAACCGCTCGCCGCGCTCGTCGCGGTGCTGGTAGTCGGGGCGGCGCTGAGTCTGTACGCGGCCGCGCTCGACGACGCGACGGTCGATCGGGAGCGGCCCGGTGCCGAGACCGTCCTCGACAGGGCCGAGCGAACGGCGACCGCCGGCGGCGTCGTCGAACCGGACCAGCTCCGCGGCGCCGACGGCTTCCGGTATCCGACGGCGGTGACGGTGAGGGCCGGCGGGAAGACGTGGCGGATCGAGTTCGGCGATGACGCGCCCGAACGCGCGGCGGTCGGAGACGACGGAGCGATCGGGACGGCCGAGCGACCGGTGACCGTGCGAGTCGGTCCGGGGCGGAACGTCCGCGGGACCCTTCGCGTGGTGGTCCGCCGGTGACGAGCACCGTGCTCGACGTGACGGTGCTGCTCCTGTGCGTGTCCGCGAGCGTCGTCGCGCTCGGTGGCGTCGGCGGGGACGCGGGGACGCGCGGGCCGACCGCGGAGGGGGCGGCCGACCGGATAGTGATGGAGACCGTGACCGTGCGGTACCGGTCGCCGCGGGCGGCGAACGGCACCCGAACGGTACACGCGACGCGCGCCGAACTGCTCGCGCTGCTCGTCGCGGCTCCCGGAAGCGCGGGCGATGAGCGCGGCGCCGTCGACGGCGAGGGCGCGTTCGAGCCGCGAGCGACGGCCGCGATCGCCGCGGGCCTCGGCGAGCGAACCCGGGTCGACGCGACGGTCCCGGCGGTTCCGAGCCGGGAACCCAGCTCGACGCAGCGAGCTGTCGACCGTCGGCCTCCGGCTCCGCCTGGCTGTCGACCCGCAACCGGCCGGATAGCGGCGTCTGGGACACCGAACGCGCCGCGATCCCCTCAACGAACCGCCGGCCAGTCCCGGGAGGGTCCGGACCGGACCGACGGCGGTTCGAGGGGAACCGAGCGGCCTCGCCCCGGGAGAGACGGGAACGCGAGAGCGGTCGTCGTCGGGGCCGAGCCGCCGCGGAACGCCGACGTCACGACGGCGGTGGTCACGCAGCCGACGCCGGACGCGGCCGAGACGGGCGATCCCGTTCGGATCGTCGTGAGGAGGTGGTGAGCGTGGGGAAACGCGGCGGAGCATCCGACTCCGAGCGGGTCGGGCGACGGTTCGCGGTCGACGAGCGGGCGCGAGTCCCGTTCGCCCTGATCGGCGTGTTGCTGCTCGTGACGAGCACGACGTACGCAGCGGGGATCTCGGATCAGGGGCTCGTCGGCGAGGACCGGAGCGTCGAGCGGGCCGTCGAGCGCGTCGACGCCGACGCCACCGCAGCGCTGCGCGCCGCGGCGCGCGAGGCGGCGCACGACGCGGCGCGGGAACCGGTGACGCGGGCGCCCGAAAGCGGTGCCGCGGCCGAGGCGGTGCGCGAGGAGTCGGCGTTCACGGACGCGCTTCGGATACGACTGGCAGTCACCGGGGCAGACGCGCTCTCCGCGGTCGACGCTGACGTCGGATCGGTGACGGCGACGGCGTCGCTACCGGCGGTCGGGGGGCGAGAGGGCCTCACCGCGGCCCGCGACCGCGTCCGCGTCGAGCCGGCGGCCAACGGGACCGCGACTCGCGTCACTTTCGAGGAGGTCGACATCACCGCGACACGGAACGGCCGAACGGTCGTGAACCGCACCGCGGACAGGACCGTCGTGGTGGCCGTCCCGACGCTCGCCGCTCACGAGCGGACGGAGCGGTTCGAAGAGCGGCTCGACAGGGGTCCGGTTGAGGGACCGGGTCTCGGTCGACAGCTCACCGCGAGCCTCTATCCGATGACGTGGGCGAGAGGATACGCGCAGTACGCCGGGGCGCCGGTCGAGAACGTCCTCGCGAACCGGCACGTGGAACTGTCGACGAACGCCGGGATCGTCCGGACGCAGCGGGCAGTCTTCGGGACGAGCGACCCGAGCGCCCGCGGCGGAGTGGCACGGGCGACCGCCCGGACCGGGATGAGCGACCTCCTCGCGCCGACCGGCGTTCGAGAGGACTCGTGGACCGACGCGGTTCTCGGAGCGCCGACGCCGACCGGTTCCGGGGAGACCGCGACGCAACCGAGCGCCGGCACGCACCCGAACGGGGCGGGGAGCGAGGACGACGCGTTCGAGTCGAAACGAGACCGGTCCGACGAGGAGACGCCGGTTCCGATCGGGCACGCGGCGGACGTCGGGGCGGTTCGGGTCCACGACGACCTCGACGAGGTGATCGAGGGCGCGTACCGAGTCGAGGCCGACGTGCGGACGGCGACGACGCAGGTCGCGGACGGCGGACGAATCGCGCCGCCGACGCCGGCCGTCGCGGCGACCGGCGAGTGGGATCGCGTCGACGTGGAGCGGTCGGAGCGGCTGACCGACGTCGCCGGGAGCGACGTGCCGCGCGGGGTTCCCGCGGGGACCGTGGATCCGGACGAGCCGGTCGCGTTCGGAGACGCGATCCGCGAGGTGACGGTCGAACGCACCGCGACTGCGACGTGGGAACGGGAAGTCGTGGAACGGGGCCCTAACGGAAGCGTCGTCGACCGCACCGTCCATCGGACGACCACCGCCGACGAAGCGGCCGACCGCTACCGGGTCCGCGTCTCGGTGACGGGGCGACACGCGCCGACCGACGGCGCGGCGGACCGGCCCGCCGCGACGTTCGGAGCGGGAGGTGACGGACCCGACCTACGCGGGACGCCGGCGGCCGCGCGTTCGTCGCTCGGCGTCGACACGGCGGCCGGCGTGGACCGACTGGCCCGGGACGCCGTCCGGAGCGGAGACGTCGACGACTCGACGGTGGTCCACGGCTCGTGGACGGAGACCGAACGGGACCGCGTGGCGGCGGATGTCGCCGCGCTCGCCGTCGAAGTCCGGGCGTTCGAGACCGACGCGTCGATGAAGGCGGCGGCGGTCGGCAAGGCGGAGCCGTACGCCGACCTCGCCGACGCGGTCCGCGATCGCCGAGCGGCGCTCGTCGACGCGCCGAAGACGTACGACGGCGCGGTCGATCGGGCGCGGGTCGCCGCCCGCGCGGCGTACGTCGACGCCGTCGTCGCGGAGCTGGAAGCGGCTTCTGCCGACCGCGAGCGGGCGACGAACGGGTTTCTCGATCGGGTGAACAGCGCCTTCGGCGGCCCCTCGGTCGGCGAGGCGATCGCCGCCCGCGAGGCCGCGACGGACCCGGGCACATACACGGTCGCCGGCGACGGTCCCGGGGGAGCGGTGACGTTCTCGCCGCGAGGGGCGCCGGGATACCTGCCGCGGACGACGGTCGACGGCGAACGGACAGACGGCGCGAGCGACGCCCCGACGCGACCGCTCGCCGTCCGCAACGTGAACTACGTCACCGTTCCGTACGGCGATCTGTCGAGCGGGATCGTGGATCGGATCCTCGGCGCCGGGGACACGGTCCGACTCGGTACCGCCGGGCGCGCGCTCCTGCTCGCCGACGAGGCGCTGGCCGCGAGCGACGACCCGGGACTCCGCGCCGACCGGGACGCGCTCGCGCAACGGGTCGACGGCTCGCTTCGCGAAGTCGATCGCGAAGTTGAGGGCGTGCTTCGGGAGCGGACCTCGTTGTCGCGGGAGGCGCGTCGCGACGCGGTCGACGAGGCCGCCGCGTCATACGACTCGACCGGTGACAGAGCGGCAGCGGTCGGTGACGGCGAGTACGCCGAGCGGGTCGCCGCAGAGGCCGCGGCCGACGGATCGCTCTCGACCGCGGCGGAGGCGTCGCTGGCCGCGCACCTCCGCGTCGCGACGCGGAAGGCGGCGGGTCGAGAGGACGTTCGGGTGCCGACGCGGGTCGTCGAACCGCCGACGAAGGGCGCGCGGGTCCTGCTCAGGGACCGCATGGAGAAAGCGATCGAGAGGGAGGCCACGCGCGCCGGCCGGACCGCGACCGAGGAGCTGAGCGAGAGGGCGGCCGAGGACCTCGGCGAGAAGTGGTCGCTGAAGCCCGCCCGGAGCGTCGGGGCGGGGCTTCCGGTCGCGCCGGTGCCCGGTTACTGGGTGACGACGGTGAACGCCTGGCGCGTGCAGGTCCGCGGGGAGTACCCGCGGTTCGCGCTGCGCGCCGACGTCGGCACGCCGGGCGAGCCGTTCGAGTACGTTCGACGGGAGGGCGACGTGGCCCTCGACGTTGGCGGGGAGACCGTTCGGCTCGGTGCGACGGAGCCGATTCGGTTCGAGACGGAGACCGTCGTCGCCGTCGCGGTGCCCGCCGGCCCGCCCGGCGTCGGCGACGTCGACGGCACCCGCGACGAGACCTCCGCCGGGTGGCCCTGCCCGAGAGCCGGGGGAGCGTCGGACGGAGGAGCGAGAGAGTGCGCGACCTCGTGAGTCGACCGTAGCCGTTTTGAGAGACGCCGACCGAGTGGGACCATGTTTCACGAGGTCGTCGAGGACGGGACGGTGTCCGGTGTCGACGCCGTCGGCGCCAACGGGACGCCCGATGTCGACGCGGGCGAGGTGACCCCGGGCGCGCTGCTCGCGGCGTTCGAGGTGATGGTGCGCGAGTCGGTGGCCGAGGCCGGGCGCGAGCGCGTCGGCGTCGAGACCGGCGTCGACGAGGCGGCCGTCGAGGCGGCCGCCGCGGGCGACGCGGCGGACCTCAGCGTGGACGACGCGGCGGCGATCGTCGCCGTGACCGCCGACCGCGACGCCGACGCGCTCGTCGCGGAGCTACGCGATCACCTCCTGATGGGGATGGCGACCGCGGTGCTCGACGTCGACACCGTCGCGGCGGGGATCGACGCCGATCTCACCGGCCAAGAGGTCCAACAGGCCCTCGAGGGACGCGCCGGGATGACGCTGGAACAGCTCGCGGAGGTCATGGCGGTCATCGAGCGCCGCAAGCGATGAGGGCCGTCGTCGTCGGCTGCGGCTACGTCGGGATCGAACTCGCGTCGCAGCTCGCCGATCGCGGCCACGCCGTGACGGGCGTGCGGCGGTCTGACGCGGGGATCGACGCCATCGGTGAGGTCGGGGAACGCGTCGACGGCGACGGCGCGGTCGACGCGATACGAGCGGACGCGACCGATCCGCCCTCGCTCGACGCGTTGCCCGACGCGGACGCCGTCGTCTTCGCGGCCAGCTCCGGCGGCCGAGGCGCCGAGGCGGCCCGCGAGGTGTACGTCGACGGCCTCCGAAACGTCATCGAGGAGTACGCGGCGCGGTCGTCGTCGCCGGACAGACTCGTCTACACGTCGTCGACGGGCGTGTACGGCGACCATGACGGCGGGTGGGTCGACGAGGAGACGCCGATCGATCCGACCACGGAGAAGACGCGGGTCCTCGCCGAGGCGGAACGGATCGCGCTGGAGGCCGCCGGCGACGCCGGGATCGGCGGGACCGTCGCTCGGTTCGCGGGACTGTACGGCCCCGGGCGGTACCGATTGGAGCGGTACGTCGAAGGGCCCGTCACCGCGGGGTACCTCAACATGGTCCATCGAGACGACGCCGCGGGGGCGATCCGGCACCTCCTCGAGACGGATCGCGCACGCGGCGAGCCGGTCGTGGTCGTCGACGACGAACCGGTCGACAAGCACGCGTTCGCCGACTGGCTCGCCGACGAGTGCGGCGTGCCGCGGCCGGAGAAGCGGTCGAAGGCCGAGCGGATCGCGGCCGGCGACCTCTCACCGGCCGCCGAACGCCGGATCCGGACGAGCAAGCGCTGTTCGAACGACAGGCTCCGCGCGCTCGGGTACGAGTTCGACTATCCGACCTTCCGCGAGGGGTATCGCGACGCGGTGCGGTCGTTCCGCGCGACCCGAGAGTAAGCGACGCCACGGGCGGGCGTCGCCGATCGGTCGAAACAGTGACGAACCTTCATGTGGGGGGAGGGAGTCTCGGGGACACATGTGGAGCCTGAGTGCGGCCGACGAGCGACTCTCGCAGGCGGGGACGCTCGCGCGGGAGAACCCGGAGCTGACCGCGATCGCGGTCGGCGTCGCACTCGTCGCGGTCGCCGGGGGATACCTCCTGTTCCGCGCCCGCTGGACGACCGGAGTGCGGTTCCGGCGGCTGCTCGCCGACCAGGACGAGATCGCGGTGCTGATGCACCCGAACCCCGACCCGGACGCGATGTCGTCCGCCCTCGGTGTCGCGTCGCTCGCGTCTCAAGTCGACGTCGACGCGACGGTGCAGTACCCCGGACAGATCCGTCATCAGGAGAACCGCGCGTTCCGAACGGTGCTCGATCTGGAGCTCGAACCGATCGAACACGTGAGCGACCTCGCCGCCGGGTCCGTCGTGCTAGTCGATCACAACGAGCCGCGAGGGTTCGCGGGCGCCGACGGCGTCCTCCCCACGGCCGTCGTCGACCACCACCCCGGCGACGGCGCCGGAGAGCGGTTCACCGACGTCCGCACCGATTACGGAGCGACCGCCTCCGTCGTCGCCGAGTACTTCGAGGAGAACGACGCGATCCCGGTCCCGCCGGACAAGCACGCGAGCGAGACCGACAGCGACCTCACCCTCCCGACGGACACCGCGACCGGGCTGCTGTACGGTATCCTCTCCGACACGAAACACCTCACCGTCGGGGCGAGCGAGCCGGACTTCGCGGCCGCAGCGTACGTGTACCCCGGCGTCGATCAGGACTGCCTCGACCGCATCGCCAACCCCGCGGTCGACGCGGAGGTGCTGGAAGTGAAGGCGCGAGCCATCGCCGGGCGCCGCGTCGAGGGCTCGTTCGCGGTGGCGGACGTGGGCGGCGTGAACAACGTCGACGCGATCCCGCAGGCGGCCGACGAGCTGATCCAGCTCGAAGGGGTCAGCGCCGTCGTGGTGATCGGCGAGCGGGACGGGACGGTCCACCTCTCCGGGCGCTCCCGTGACGATCGGGTCCACATGGGCAACGCGATCGAATCGGTCCTCTCGGACGTCGAAAACGGAGACGGAGGCGGCCACTCGCGGATGGGCGGCGGGACCGTCGCACCGCGGATCGACCCGACGGGAGAGGACGGGCCGGAGGGGGTCGACCGAGACGAGCTCGCCGACGCGCTGTTCCGGGCGATGGCCGGCGACGTCTGAGTCCCGCCGGCTGGTCGCCGGGAGCCGGAGACAGTATTTAATTATGCGGCCGCGGAGTGAACGGTATGAACCTCGATCTCCCGACCGACGGCGGCTGGCGCGCGCTCGCGGGCGTCGGCGTCGGCTACGCGCTCGCGACCGGACTGATCTTCGTCCTGCTGTTCGCGGTTCCGTATCTGATCGTGCGGGCGCTGTAACGGCCGAACCGTCGTGACGGCAGAAAAACCGATCTGAAGCCGGTAGCGTCGGCGGTGATCAGGCGAACGCGAGCGAGTCGTCCGCGCCGCTCTCGTCGTCCTGCTGGAGCTTCTCGTGGGCCTCGAGGAAGTCGTCGAGCGTGACCTCGGTGCGGTCGTCGCGGATGGCGAACATCCCGGCCTCCGTGCAGATGGCCTTGATGTCGGCGCCGGACGCGTCGGGGGTCATCTCGGCGAGCTCGTCGAAGTCGATGTCGCTCGCGAGGTTCATCTTCCGGGTGTGGATCTGGAAGATGATCTCGCGACCGTCGGTGTTCGGCTTGGGCACCTCGATGAGGCGGTCGAACCGGCCCGGACGGAGGATGGCCGGGTCGAGCATGTCGAAGCGGTTGGTCGCGGCGATGATCCGGACCTCGCCGCACTCGTCGAAGCCGTCCATCTCGGAGAGCAGCTGCATCATCGTCCGCTGGACCTCGGCGTCGCCGGAGGTCTTCGAATCGGTGCGCTTCGAGGCGATGGCGTCGATCTCGTCGATGAAGAGGACGGCGGGCTGGTTCTCGCGGGCGACCTCGAACAGGTCGCGGACGAGCTTCGCACCCTCGCCGATGAACTTGTGGACGAGCTCGGAGCCGGCCATCTTGATGAACGTCGCGTCCGTCTCGTTGGCGACGGCCTTCGCGAGCATCGTCTTCCCCGTGCCCGGCGGCCCGTACAGCAGGACGCCGCTCGGCGGCGTGATCCCGACGTCCTCGAACATGTCCGGGTGCTCCAGCGGCATCTCGACGGTCTCGCGGACCTCCTGCATCTGGTCTTCGAGCCCGCCGATGTCGGCGTAGGTGACGTCGGGCGAGTGCTCGACCTGCATCACGCGGGCCCGCACGTCCGTCTCCTTCTCCAGCTTCTTCACGACCGAGAGGGAGTTGTTGACCGCGACCCGGTCGTCGGGATCGAGCTTCTCGCGCATCTCCGCGGTGATCTCCGTAAGCGCCTCTTGATTGTTGCCGTGCTGTTTGATCACGGCGCCGTCGGGCGTGATCTCCTGAACGGTCGCCACGAACAGCGGGGACTGCTTCAGCTTCTTGTTCTCGTGGGTGAGCCGTTCGAGCTTCTGCTGGTACTTGTTGTTCTCCGCGTTCGCGTCGAGGAGCTTGTCGCGCATCTCCTCGTTTTGCGACTCCAGCACGTCGAGCTCATCCTGGAGGGACTCGATCTTCTCCTGTCTCGACGCCGACCCTTCGTCGTAGGGCATCTCGACGTCTTCGACGGTGTCAGTCATTGTCCGTAATAAGGCGTCTCGCGCGTAAGAGGTTTCGGGTGGGGGAGAGTAGAGCGGGACGGATCGCCGAATGAATGACCAATAGTAATGAATATGGATAGTAAATATTATTTGTCGGCATGAGATATGAGAGAGTACGCATGAGCACCACCGACGCCGTCACCGCCGACGAGGACGTCACGGACCGCTGGAGCGCCGTCCGCGATCTTCCCCCGAGCGCGAAGCTCGTGGCGAAGGTCCTCGACTACAACGACACGCTGACGCAGAGCGAACTCGCCGAGGAGACGCTGCTGCCCCCCCGGACCGTCAGGTACGCGCTCTCGCGGCTGGAAGAGGAGGACGTGGTCGACTCGCGGTTCTCCTTCACCGACGCCCGGAAGCGGCTGTACACGCTCGCGGTGTGAGTCGGCAGGGGTCGGCAGCGACGTGGACGGAGGCGGGCGGGAGCCATCATCTTATCCCCGATACCGACGCAGGGACGCCGTGGTCTCGACAACCGGCGTCAAGCGGGCCCTGGCCGCGCTGGCGACGCGTACCGACACCGCAACCCGGCCGTACGCCGCCGTGATCGACGAGGCCGAGGCCGCGCGAACCGACCTGCGGCGCGCCGCCGGGTTCGTCGAATCTGTCGGACTCGACCGGCTGGAGGAGGCGGTCGCGGCCGCCGAGCGCGACGGCGACGCGGCCGCGGCCGAGCGGGGTCGCGCGGCGCTGTCGGCCTACCGAGGATTTCGGGAGGCGGCGGCCGGCGGAGGCCGGTGAGGAGCGGTCGGACGGCGGCCCGCTCTCCGGACCGCCGACCACTTCCGCTCCGCCCCCGGAACCCCTAAACCCGACACCGGCCAACGTCCGGGCAGATGACGCGGGTGATCCACACCGGCGACACCCACATCGGGTACGCGCAGTACCACTCGCCGGTCAGACGACAGGACTTCCTCGACGCCTTCGAGGCCGTGATCGACGACGCGATCGACGGCGACGTCGACGCGGTGATCCACGCGGGCGACCTCTTCCACGACCGACGTCCCGAGCTCGTCGACCTGATGGGCACCATCTCCGTGCTCCGTCGGCTCGACGACGCCGGGATCCCCCTCCTCGCGGTCGTCGGCAATCACGAATCGACGCGGGGCGGCCAGTGGCTCGACCTCTTCGAGCGGCTGGGGCTCGCGACACGGCTCGGCGACGAGCCGACCGTGGTGGGCGACACGGCGTTCTACGGGCTCGACCACGTCCCCGTCTCCCGCCGGGACGACCTCGACTACGCGTTCGCGGACCACGACGCCGACTACGCCGCCCTCGTCGCGCACGGCCTCTTCGAGCCGTTCGGCTACGCGGACTGGGACACCGAAGCGGTGCTCGCGGAGAGCGACGTCGCGTTCGACGCGATGCTCCTCGGCGACAACCACACGCCCGACGTCGCTGAGGTGAGCGACACGTGGGTCACCTACCCGGGGTCCACCGAGCGCGCGAGCGCGAGCGAGAAGGAAGGGAGGGGCTACAACCTCGTCACCTTCGACGCGGACGCCGCGGGCGGCGACGACCGCGTGGATATCCGGCGGCGCGCGCTCGACACGCGCCCGTTCGTCTTCGTCGAAGTCGACCTCCGCGAGGGAGAGGGCGCGGCGCGGGTGCGGGAGAAGGTCCGCCAACACGACCTCGACGACGCGGTCGTGCTCGTCGACGTGACCGGCGAGGGCGAGCCGGTGACCCCGGCCGCGATCGAGGAGTTCGCGACCGAGGAGGGGGCGCTCATCGCCCGTGTCACCGACCGCCGCGAGGTCGAGACCGACGCCGAGGTCGACGTGAGCTTCGCCGACCCCGAGGACGCCGTGCGGGAGCGGATCGAGGAGATGGCGCTCTCCGAGGCGGCCCGCGACGTCGACGAGACGGTCCGCGCCGACACGCTCCCCGACAGCAACGTCAGGAAGACGGTGAAGGGACGGGTCGAGGAGCGAATCGACGACCTCGACGCGTTCGAAGGGGGCGGAGCGGGCGGCGACCCAGAGGAAGGCGACGACGGCGACGCGGACGAGAGGGACGAGGCGCACGAGGAGACCGGGACCGGCGACGACACCGCGGAAGACGGCGACGACGACGGCGAACGGGCCCCCGAGACCGCCGCGACCGACGGCCAAGTCTCCATGGAGGATTACCTGTGAACTTCGACCGAATCCGGCTCTCGAACTTCAAGCCGTACGGCGACGCCGACCTCCGGCTGACGCGGGGCGTCACGGTCATTCACGGGCTCAACGGGAGCGGCAAGTCGTCGCTCTTAGAGGCCTGTTTCTTCGCGCTGTACGGGTCGAAAGCGCTCGGCGGCACCCTCGACGACGTCGTCACGAAGGGCGAAGAGGAGACCGAAGTCGAGCTGTGGTTCACCCACGACGGGACGCCGTACCGGATCGAGCGGCGGCTCCGGGTGTACGACGACCGGATCGACCACCAGTGCACGCTCGAATCGACCGACGAGAGCGACGTGACCCGCGACGGCGCGCGGGCCGTGCGCGAGTTCGTCACCGAGCTGCTCCGGATGGACGCGGAGGCGTTCGTCGGCTGCGCGTACGTGCGGCAGGGAGAGGTGAACGAGCTGATCGACGCCAGTCCGCGGGAGCGCCAGGACACGATCGACGACCTGCTCCAACTCGGGAAGCTAGAGGAGTACCGCGAGCGCGCCGGGGACGCCCGGCTCGGCGTCGAGGACGTGTTAGAGAACCGCCGCGGACGGCTCGACCAGCTCGACGAGCAGATCGCGGCGAAGGAGGATCGCGACCTCCACGAGCGGCTCAACGGGCTCGAGAGCGACCTCTCGGAGGTGACGGACGAGATCGAACGCTACGAGGACCAGCGGGATCGGGCGAAGGAGACGCGCGACGACGCCACGGAGACGCTCTCGACCCACGCGGAGAAGCGAGAGGAGCTGGAGTCGGTGAAGGCGGAGATCGGCGAGATCGAGGAGGCGATCCGCGAGGCCGAGCGCGAGCGCGACGAGCACCGGGACGCGATCCGGGAGGCCCGAGAGCGGATCGACGAGATCGAGGCCGGGATCGGGGAGCGGCTCGACGACGCCGGCCTCGACGCGGCCGACGAGGAGACCGTCGCCGCTCGCCGCGCGGAGCTCGACGAGCGCGAGGCGTCGATCCGCGAAGAGCTCGACGACGGACGGGTGAGCGCTGAGGCGCTCCGTAACCAGGCGACGAACCTCGCCGGGAAGGCCGACGACCTCGCCGACCGCGCCGCGGAGCTGGAGGGAGAGGCCGACGACCTCGCCGACGAGGCCGAGACGGCCGACGACGAGGCCCACGAGCGCGAGTCCTCGATCGAGGAGCTCCGCGAGGAGGCCGAGACCCTCCGCGAACGGTTCGCGGCTGCCGACGTGGACCGCGACGACGTCGCCGACGAGCACGAGGCGCTTCGCGAGCGACGCGGCGAGGTCCGCGAGCGGATCGCGGAGCTGTCCGCGGAGCTGAAGAACGCTCGCGAACGCGTCGCGGAGGCCGAGGAGCTGCTCGCGGCCGGCAAGTGTCCCGAGTGCGGCCAGCCGGTGGAGGACTCGCCGCACGCGGCCGGGATCGAAGATGACCGGGCGCGCGTCGACGAGCTGGAGGCCGAGCTGGAATCGGCCCGCGAACGCGAGGAGAGCCTCGACGAGCGGATCGAAGAGCTGGACGGGCTCGCGGCGGCCGCGGACCGGCTCGACGAGATCGACGAGACGACGGAGATGCTCGAAGAGCGCGTCGACGAGCGCCGGTCGGAGGCGGCTGAGAAGCGCGAGGCCGCGGCGGAAAAGCGCGAGGCCGCGGCGGAGAAGCGCGAGGAGGCCGACGAGACCCGCGATGTCGCCGCGGAAAAGCGCGAGGAGGCCGAGTCGGCCGCGGACCGCGTTGCGGAACTCGAAGCGTCGCTCGGTGCGCTCGACGAGGCCCGCGAAGCGGTGGACGCGGTCGAGGAGCGGGTAGGGGCGATCTCGGAGGCGGAGTCGACGATCGAGCGCCGCCGCGAGAAACGGGAGACGCTCGGGGAGCTCAACGACGAGCGGCGCGACCGGCTCGCCGACAAGCGCGAGCGGCGCGACGAGCTCGCGGCCGCGGTCGACGAAGCGGCGGTCGAGGAGGCGAGGACGCGGAAGGAGAAGGCCGAGAAGTACCTCGAACGCGTCGACGGGGAGCTGGATCGGCTCGCGGAGCGGCGGACGGAGCTGGAGAACGCGATTGGGAGCGTGAACGGCGAGATTCGGGAGCTGGAGACCCTCCGCGGGGAGCGAGCCGAGCTGGCGACGACCGTCGAGGCGCTGGAGGGGCTCCACGGGGAGACGAGCGAGCTGGAGGCGATGTACGGCGACCTCCGCGCGGAGCTCCGCCAGCGCAACGTCGCCGAGTTAGAACGCACGCTCAACGAGACGTTCGATCTGGTGTACGGCAACGACGCCTACTCGCACATCGAGCTCGACGGCGAGTACGCGCTCACGGTCTACCAGAAGGACGGCGAGGCGCTCGATCCCGAGCAGCTCTCCGGCGGCGAGCGCGCCCTGTTCAACCTCTCGCTGCGCTGCGCGATCTACCGGCTGCTCTCCGAGGGGATCGAAGGCGCCGCGCCGACCCCGCCGCTCATCCTCGACGAGCCGACCGTCTTCCTCGACTCCGGGCACGTCTCCCGGCTCGTCCGGCTCGTGGAGGAGATGCGCGGCTTCGGCGTCGAGCAGATCCTCATCGTCAGCCACGACGACGAGCTGGTGGGCGCCGCCGACGAGCTCGTCACCGTCGAGAAGGAGCCGCGCTCGAACCGCTCGACGGCCCGCCGCGCGGACGCCGCCGAGCTCGACGCCGCGTCGCTCGCGGACGACTGATCTCGGCCGTCGCTCAGCCGCCCTCGGCGCGGTCGCGCCCCGCGGCGACGTCCGCCTCAGGCCCGCCTCGCAGGAGCTCGATCGCCTCGCTCGCGTCGTCCGTCGCGGCGTACCCCCGCCGGCCGTCGACGTCGACCTCGGCGATCAGGCCGGCCGCGCGGAGCTCGGTGACCGTCCCGTGGAGGTCGGACTCGCACAGCTCCGTCGCGTCGAGCAGCTCGATCACGGGGAGCGGCCCCTCGTCGACGACCACGGCGAGCAGGCCGAGCGACCGGTCGTCGTGGACCGCGCGCATCGTTTTGCGGACCGACGAGGGAACTCCGGAGGCCGCGGTCGCGAGCGGCGACTCCCCGTCGACGACGCTGAGTTCGTCGTTGTCGACGTAGCGCTCCGCGCCCGTGGCCGGGTCGCGGACGCGGCTCGACTCCGCGGAGCGCTTCACGAGGAGGTACGTGTCGCCGTCGGCGTCGCGGACCGTCTGCATAGGCGAAGGAGAGAGTCCCCAATTCATTACGCTTCCGGGGGAGTGTGGTCGTCCGGGTCGTCAGCGTCGTCAGCGTCGTCGGCGTCGGCAGCGTCGTCGGCCTTAGCGTCCGCAGCCCCGGAGCGAGCGGCCTCGACAGCGTCCGCGTCGGCATCGATACCATCCGTATCGGCATCCGCGTCGGCCGCCTCGTCCCGAGAGCGCTCCCAGGCACGGTACGTCTGGTACGTCCGAACGCCGGCGAGAAGCCCGGCGACGAGGAGGACCGGACCGACGCGCGACCACCCCTCGAAGTACCAAACCATCGGGCCGAGCGCGACGAGGAACACCGCGGCGTTGGCGTAGATCACGGCGACCACGAACGCGCGGAGCGTGCCGGAGTCGACGTCGCTCGCGCCCTCGAAGTCGCCCCCGTCGTCGAACGTCTTCACCGAGGGGGCCTTCGGGATGTCCGGCGTCATCTCCCGCTCGGCGTCGGAGCTCTCGCCGAAGGAGACCTCGCCCTCGTCGTCCTCGTCGAGGCTGAACACGTACGGTCGTACGCGGGGGCGAGGCAAAGGGGTTCCGTCCGGTCGCGACCGGGACGTCGCGTCCGCGGGGAAGGTGGCGCGGCCGCGGAGAAGCCGGCACCGCCACTACGGACGTGAGACGAGCGCGGAACCGAAGCGCCGCGTCAGGTCGCGTCTGCGAGCCGGACCGTTCGGCTCGCCTCGACCCACGCGAGGGGGTTCGCGGCGTCGAACAGCACCACGTTCCCGTCGTCCTCGTACACCTCCACCTCGGCGTCGACCGCGTCGCGACCGGTCGGGCGAGCCACCTCGGGTTCCGAACGTGGGTCCGAAGACATAGACCGTGGTAAGTCATCACACATTAAAGGCCTTTCCGTGGCGGGAGTCCTCGCCGCACCCGAAAGCCGAGTTTTTTAGCCGGGTGCCGCCGAAGGACCGATATGACTCAGTCGGGGCTGTCGGACTTCTCGTCGCCCGCGGACGCGGACGAGGGGGAGCACGGCGGCACGGAAACCGAACGGGAGGACCTCGCCGCACAGGAGGCGGCCGTCGTCGCCGGCGGCGGGCGAGGCCGCGTCAGCGACGTCGTCGACGTCGACGAGGCGAAGTTCCCGGAGTCGACCGGGACCGTCGAGCTGATGATCACCCAGATCGACTACGCCGTGGAGGGATACGGGAGCGACGAGTACCCCGTCGTTCACGTCTTCGGCCGGCGCCCGGCGGCGACCATCGACGGCGACGTCGAGGACGACGTCCGCGAGCACGTCCGCGTGCTGGGCGTCGAGCCGTACTTCTACGTCCCAACCGCCGACCTCGACCGCGACCCCGTCGAGGCGTACGACGTCGTGATCGGGACGCGCGAGGAGGGCCCGGACGGCGAGCCGTACGAGAGCATCCGCGGCGAGCCGCTCACCCGGATCGTCACCCGGACGCCCCGCGACGTCGGGAACATCCGCGACGACTTCGAGACCAGCTTCGAGGCTGACATCCTCTTCCCGAACCGCTTCCTGATCGACAACGGGATCAACGGCGGGATGCGGGTCGAGGAGCGCCGGCTCGACGACGGCTCCGGGACGATGCAGGTCCACGAGGGGCAGCTGGAGCCGGCCGAGGTCGACGCCGACCTCCGCGTGAACACCTTCGACATTGAGGTCGACGACCGCCGGGGGTTCCCCGAGGACGGCGAGGAGCCGATCATCTGTCTCACGAGCCACGACTCCTACGACGACGAGTACGTCGTCTGGCTGTACGACGCCCCCGAGGCCGAGATCCCGCCGCCCGAGGACCTCCCCGACTACGAGGGGATCGCGAGCGACGGCGAGATCGACTTCCGGGTCGAGACGTTCACCGAGGAGGCCGCGATGCTCGACGCGTTCGTCGACTACATCGACGACACCGACCCAGATCTTTTTACTGGGTGGAACTTCGAGGATTTCGACGCGCCGTATCTCCTCGATCGCATGGAAGTGCTCGACGACGGGAGCCAGTACGACCTCTCCGTCGATCGGCTCTCCCGGATCGGCGAGGTGTGGCGCTCCGGCTGGGGCGGCCCCGACATCAAGGGCCGGGTCGTCTTCGACCTGCTGTACGCGTACAAGCGGACGATGTTCACGGAGCTGGAGTCGTACCGGCTCGACGCGGTCGGCGAGCGCGAGCTCGGCGTCGGCAAGGAGCGGTATACGGGCGACATCGGCGACCTCTGGGAGCAGGACCCCGAGCGCCTGCTGGAGTACAGCATCCGCGACGTGGAGCTGTGCGTCGAGATCGACCGGAAGCAGGACGTGATCGCCTTCTGGGACGAGGTGCGCACCTTCGTCGGCTGCAAGATCGAGGACGCGCCGACCCCCGGCGACACGGTCGACATGTACGTCCTCCACAAGGCGTTCGGGAAGTTCGCGCTCCCGACGAAGGGCCAACAGGAGTCGGAGGAGTTCGAGGGCGGCGCCGTCTTCGACCCGATCACCGGCGTCAAGGAGATGGTGACGGTCCAGGACCTGAAGTGTTTCAGCGCCGACACGGACGTCGCAACGCCGAACGGGCTCAAGCCGATAACAGAACTGAATGTCGGCGATCCCGTCTACACGTTGAATTCAGAAACGTTTGAGTGCGAAATCAAGCCAGTCGCCGAGACTCATTCGTACCAAAACGAATACGGCGAGCTACACCACGTCAGCGGGAACACGCACGATTTTAAAGTGACGGAGAATCACCGGTTCCTCCTGTCACAGAGCCGCGGATGGAGCGATCTCGGCCCGTCGGATTTCGAGTTCAGCGAATACCGTGATGTGCCGGAATACGAGCGGTTCGCATTCCCCATACACGAACCGATGGCCGGATCGAAACGCGAGAAGTTCGACCTTTTCGAGGAGGTCGAAGACGGCCACGTCGCCGTGTACGCTCACGACGGCTTGACCGGATTCCGAGCAGCGATGCCCGTGGGAATCGAGTCTGAACTCGATCGGGCGAAGGGAACATCTCGACTCGCGACGGTTGATGGAAAAGCCGGAAAATATCTGATACCGATCGAGGTGTATCGACAGAACCGCGAACAGATCGAGGAACACGCCGACGAGACCCTTCTTAAATACGATCGCGGACACGCTGAAATGCCCCTCTCCTTCAACATGGACGACTGGCTTGAACTGATGGGCTGGTTCGTCACGGAGGGAAGTTTTGTTCGTGAGGTTCCCGGGATCGTGTTACATCAACGCGATCCGCAGGGTCGAGAGTCGATCCGGGATCTGTTAGAACGGATTGATCTGAACTACGCGAGCAACGAAACGCGGTTCAAAATCTCAAACCGATTCCTTCACGATTGGTTCCGGGATCACTGCGGCGACGGGTTCTCTGAAAAACATCTTCCGGAGTGGGTGTTCGGTCTCGACGCGGGCCACCTTCGTCATCTGCTCGACACGCTCATCGATGGCGACGGGAGCCGGACAGAAAGCGGACTCAACAAGTTCTGGACCAAAAGCGATCGGCTGAAACAGGACGCCGTCCGGCTCGGAGTGCGGTGTGGCGAGAAGCCGACGGTTACGAAACAGTCCGACGGGACGTGGTACGTCTCGATCGGAAAGCAAGGGTCATTGAAAAAGGCGAACGCCACGACCGAACCGCACGACGGACAAGTACACTGTATCACAGCCCAGGATAACCACACTGTACTCGCCGGACGGAACGGCCACCTCCAATGGATCGGACAGTCGCTGTACCCGATGTGCATGGTGACGATCAACGCCGGCCCGGAGACGAAGGTCGACCCCGCCGAGTACGACGGCGAGACGTACGTCGCGCCCAACGGAACCCACTTCCAGAAGGAGCCGGACGGGATCATGCGCGAGATGGTCGACGAACTCCTCTCCGAGCGCGAGGAGAAGAAGTCCCTCCGGAACGACCACGACCCCGGCACCGAGCCGTACGAGCAGTACGACCGTCAGCAGGGAGCTGTCAAGGTTATTATGAACTGCTTCACGCCGGACACCGAGGTCGTGACGCCCGACGGCGTACGGTCGATCACGGAGTTGGAGGTCGGCGACGCCGTGTACTCGCTCGATCCCGACACGGAGGAGATGGTGGCGAAGACCGTCGAAGAGACCCACGCGTACCCCGATTACCGAGGCGAACTCGTCGACGTCGAGACCTCGAAGATCGATTTCCGGGTGACGCCGAACCACCGGATGCTCGTCCGAAAGAACGAGACGAACGGGATCACCGAGGACGGGTACAGTTTCGTGGAGGCGGGCGACCTCGACCGGGCGACGAACTACGAGCTTCCCCACGACTGGGACGGACCGGACGGCGAACGGGTCGACGAGATCGATCTGACCGAACTCGTCGACGGCGACTACGAGGTGTGGGTCCGACCGAGCGTCCACGGCCACACGTTCACCGCCGAACTGGGATGGACGCCGCGGCGCGTTCCGAAGGCGGACGTCGGCGAGACCGGCTACGTGTTCACGGCGGCGGAGTTCGAGGAACACCGCGAGTACGTCGAGTCGGTGTGCGAGACGAGCTACGTTCACCGGGAGTCCGGGCGGAAGTGGGTCCCGCGGACCTACGACGGGGACGACTTCCTCGAACTGCTCGCGTGGTACGTCACGGAAGGGAACGTGTACACCTCCGAGGAGAAGCGGTTCGGCGACAACCTCCGCGGCTCCGCGACCACGATACAGATCGCGCAGGACGCCGTGGCGGACGGCGGCGACTCCGACCGCGAGACGATCGGGGATCTCCTCGATCGGATGGAACTAGACTACTACGTCGACGACCACAGCTACCAGTTCACCTCGGAGCTGCTCGGGGACCTCCTCCGAGACAGCTGTGGAGACGGGAGCTTCGAGAAGCGGATCCCGGACCGCGTCTTCGAGGCGAGCGTGGCGCAGAAACGCGCGTTCCTGGAGACGCTGATCGACGGCGACGGCGACCGGCAGACCGGATCGTGGCGGTACACGACGTCGAGCGAGCGGCTTCGAGACGACGTGCTCCGCCTGTGTGCCCACCTCGGGATCACCGCGAGCTACAACCGCGACAGCGGGAGCTGGCGGATTTACGTCACGGAAGGCGGGAAGAACACGCTCCGGATGCATCGGAGCGGGTCCCGGAGCGAGGCCGAGGACGGGGTCTACTGCGTGACCGTCGAGGACAACCACACGCTCCTCGCGGGGCGGAACGGGAAGTTCCAATTCGTCGGCCAGTCGCTGTACGGCGTGACGGGATGGGACCGGTTCCGTCTCTACGACAAAGAGGGCGCAGCGGCCGTCACGGCGACCGGTCGCGAGGTCATCGACTTCACCGAGGAGGCCGCGAACGAGCTCGACTACGAAGTCGCCTACGGCGACACCGACAGCGTCATGCTTTCTCTGTCTGACATGTCGAAAGAGGAGGCGATCGAGACCTCCTTCGAGATAGAGGACCACATCAACGAGCGCTACGACGACTTCGCGCGCGACGAGCTGAACGCCGAGTTCCATCGCTTCCAGATCGAGTTCGAGAAGCTCTACCGGCGGTTCTTCCAGGCGGGCAAGAAGAAGCGCTACGCCGGCCACATCATCTGGAAGGAGGGCAAAGACGTCGACGACATCGACATCACCGGTTTCGAGTACAAGCGGTCGGACATCGCCGGCATCACGAAGGAAGTCCAGCAGAACGTCATCGAGACGATCGTCACGGGCGACGACATCGACGAGGACATGGAAGAGGTGAAGACGTACCTCGTGGACGTCATCGCCCGCGTGCTCGAGGGCGACATGGACCTCGACGAGATCGGGATCCCGGGCGGGATCGGCAAGAAGCTGGACGCCTACGACACGCCGACCGCGCAGGTCCGCGGCGCGAAGTACGCGAACCGCATGCTCGGGACCAACTTCGGGAGCGGGTCGAAGCCGAAGCGGCTCTACATCGAGAAGGTCCACCCCGACTTCTGGCAGCGGATGGAGGGAGAGAAGGGGCTCGACCCGCAGCGCGACCACCTGTACGGGGAGTTCAAGCGCGACCCCGACGTGATCTGCTTCGAGTACGCCGACCAGGTCCCGGAGGAGTTCGAGGTCGACTGGGAGAAGATGCTCGACAAGACGCTGAAAGGGCCCATCGAGCGCGTCATCGAGGCGCTCGGCATGTCGTGGGAGGAAGTCAAGACCGGACAGGAGCAGACCGGACTCGGCTCGTTCATGTAGACAGGTCGTCTCGCTGAAAGCAGTTTTCGATCGTTGGAAAAATTCTTGCTTGATTCGAGAGTTTTGTCGGGGGGATGCGTAACCATTAACCGCCTCAACCACTACCGTCAACGTACGAGGCACGAGAATACACATGGCTACTCTCGAAATCAACGATCTTCACACACGAGTGGCGGAAGAGGGCGGCGAACGCATCCTTCGCGGGGTCGACCTAACCGTCGAGTCCGGCGACATCCACGCGCTGATGGGGCCGAACGGCTCCGGGAAGTCGACGCTCGCGAAGGTCATCGCCGGCCACCCGGCGTACGAGGTCACCGACGGCGAGGTCCTGCTCCACCTCGACGAGGAGGACGTCGCGGACATCAGCGCCGACCTCGACGACGACGACTATCACTGGGAGCTGCTGGAGATGGAGCCGAACGAGCGCGCCGCGCTCGGCATCTTCCTCGGCTTCCAGTACCCGGCGGAGATCGAGGGTGTCACCATGACGAACTTCCTCCGGCAGGCGCTCAACGCGAAGGCGGACGAGCGGGAGGAGCTGTTCGAGGACGAGGAGGCCGACGAGGCCGACGCCGACGAGGACGACGAGGGCTACGAGACCTCCCCGATGGAGGGCGCCGCCGACGACGGCGATATCGGCGTCGCCGAGTTCCAGCAGATCCTCTCGGAGAAGATGGAGCTGCTCGACATGGACGAGAAGTTCATGCAGCGCTACCTCAACGCCGGCTTCTCCGGCGGGGAGAAAAAGCAGAACGAGGTTCTGCAGGCCGCGATGCTGGAGCCCGCGATCGCCGTGCTCGACGAGATCGACTCCGGGCTCGACATCGACCGGCTCCAAGACGTCTCCGAGGGAATCAACGCCCTCCGCGACGAGCAGGGCACGGGCGTCCTCCAGATCACCCACTACCAGCGAATCTTAGACTACGTCGAGCCCGACCACGTCCACGTGATGCTCGACGGCCAAGTCGTCAAGAGCGGCGGGGCGGAACTCGCGGAGAAGCTCGAGGACAAGGGGTACGACTGGGTCCGCGAGGACGCGTTCGATGCGGCGTAACCACAAATGGTCACGCAACAGGAATAAACGGGGGAACACGTAACATAATATCATGAGTTCACAACAAGACGATCTCAAAGAGACAGACACCGAGGCCCGCTTCGAGTTCAAGAAAGAGGAGAAGTCCGCTTTCCAGACCGAGAAGGGCCTCACCGAGGAGACGGTCCGCATCATCTCGGAGGACAAGGACGAACCGGAGTGGATGCTGGAGCGGCGCCTTCGCGCCCTCAAGCAGTTCCAGGAGATGCCGATGCCGACCGACTGGCCCGGCCAGCCGGACCTGAGCGAGGTCGACGTCGACGAGATCATCCCGTACATCCGGCCGGACGTCGACGTCCGCGCCGGCGTGGACGACTGGACCGAGCTCCCGGACGAAATCAAAGACACCTTCGACAAGCTGGGCATCCCGGAGGCGGAGAAGAACGCGCTCTCCGGCGTCGGCGCCCAGTACGAGTCGGAGGTCGTCTACCAGAACATGCAGGAGCGGTGGGAGGAGAAGGGCGTCATCTTCTGTAACATGGACGAGGCCGTCCAGGAGCACGAAGAGCTCGTCCGCGAGCACTTCATGACGAAGTGCGTCCCCCCGAGCGACAACAAGTTCGCGGCGCTCCACGGCGCCATCTGGTCCGGCGGCTCGTTCGTCTACGTCCCGGAGAATACCACCGTCGACATGCCCGTGCAGGCGTACTTCCGGATGAACTCCGAGGGGATGGGCCAGTTCGAGCACACGCTCATCATCGCCGAAGAGGGCTCGGAAGTCCACTACATCGAGGGCTGTTCCGCGCCGAAGTACTCGAAGTTCAATCTCCACTGCGGCGGCGTGGAAGTGTTCGTCGACGAGGACGCCCACGTCCAGTACTCGACCGTGCAGAACTGGTCGAAAAACACGTACAACCTGAACACGAAGCGCGCCATCGCCGAGAAGGGCGGGCGCATGGAGTGGATTTCGGGGTCGATGGGGTCGAAGGCAACGATGCTGTACCCC
Source organism: Halorubrum sp. Eb13 (assembly GCF_002252895.1). Lineage (NCBI taxonomy): Archaea > Methanobacteriati > Methanobacteriota > Halobacteria > Halobacteriales > Haloferacaceae > Halorubrum > Halorubrum sp. Eb13. The sequence goes on from NZ_NHPE01000136.1 coordinate 41,028, forward strand.
TCGACGATCCTGAAGGGCCGCGGCGCCTCCGACAACCACATCACCATCGCCTTCGCGGGCGAGGGTCAGGACATCGACACCGGCGCGAAGGTGTACCACAACGCGCCGGACACGAAGTCCACCGTCGAGTCGAAGTCGATCGCGAAGGACGGCGGCCGCACCAACTACCGCGGCCTCGTCCACATCGCCGACGGCGCCGAGAACTCTTCGACCGCCGTCGAGTGCGACGCGCTGATGTTCGACAACGAGTCGACGTCGGACACGATGCCGTACATGGAGATCAACGAGTCGAAGGTCGACGTCGCCCACGAGGCGACCGTCGGGAAGATCGGCGACGAGGACATCTTCTACCTCCAGTCGCGCGGCCTCGACGACGACGACGCGAAACAGATGATCGTTTCGGGCTTCATCGAGCCCATCACGGAGGAGCTGCCCATCGAGTACGCCGTCGAGCTCAACCGGCTCGTCGAACTCGAGATGGAGGGCTCGCTCGGATAACATGAGCACGCAAGCAATCGAGAGCCTCTCGGAGGACACGGTACGACGCATCGCCGACGAACGCGACGAGCCCGAGTGGCTCCTCGAGACCCGTCTGAACGCGCTTTCGGCGCTGGAGACGGCCGATCTGCCCGACGTCATCCAGACGCCCGGGCGCCGCTGGACAGACCTGGAGTCGCTCGACTTCGAGGCGCTCGTCGACCCGCTGAACCAGTCCGACGCCACGGAGCGGTCGGCCGGCGACGACGAGGTCGTCGTCCTGCCCTTCACCGAGGCGTTCGACGAGTACGGCGACGTCATCGAGGCGAACTTCGGCTCGGTGCTCGACCCCGAGCACAACTACCTCACGGCGCTGTCGGTCGCGCTGTTCACGACCGGCACGTTCGTCTACGTCCCCGAGGGCGTCGACGTCGAGGACGTGACGGTGCGCGCGGAGATGAACTCCCGCTCGCTGTTCAGCCAGACGCTCGTCGTCGCCGAGGAGTCGTCGTCGGTGACGATCCTCGAGTCGATCGAGAGCGGTGACAGCGCGGTCGACGGCGACCGCTACTTCTCGAACCTCGTCGAGATCGCCGCGGGCGAGAACTCGAACGTCCAGTTCGGCTCGCTCCAGAACCTCGACGACGACTCGTACACGTACTCGCTGAAGCGCGGCGTGACGGACGCGTACGCGACGGTCGACTGGATCGAGAGCAACTTCGGCTCGAAGCTCACCCGCTCGGACGTCGAGACCGAACTGAGCGGCGACGGCTCCGAGAGCCAGATCGTCGGGACGTTCTTCGGCACCGACGACCAGCACTTCGACATCAACGCCCGCGTCTGGCACCAGGCCGAGCACACGACGGCCGACCTCGTCACGCGCGGCGTGCTCGACGACGTGGCCCGCTCCGTCTACGAGGGCGTTCAGGACGTCGGCGAGGACGCGTGGAACACGTCCAGCTACCAGCGCGAGAACACGCTGATGCTGTCGGACGACGCCGAGGCCGACGCGTCGCCGAAGCTGATCATCCACAACCACGACACCGAGGCGTCGCACTCCGCGACGGTCGGGCAGGTCGACGCCGAGGACCTGTTCTACCTCGAGAGCCGCACGATCGACTCCCACACGGCGCGGAACATGCTCGTCGAGGGCTTCTTCGTGCCCGTGTTAGAGGAGATCGCGGTCGACGAGTTCCGCGACGACGTTCAGGAGCTCGTCCTCCAGCGGCTCCAGTAGACGGAGTCGTCGCGTTTTTTCGGAGACGTCGAAACGGCCGCGGCGACGACGCCGCCGCTCGCGGACGCGTTCGAGACGCCTCGACGCAAAGAGCGTTCGGCGCGGCTACTCGGACTCGTCCGGCTTTCGCACCTCGGAGACGATGATGTCCCAGTCCGGGTTCTCGGCGCCGTTCCGGCACTCCCACCCGCCCTCGACGTCGACGTCTCGCTCGTGGGCGCGGCGGAGGAGGGACCGTAGTTCGTCGCGGAACGCCGACTCGTCTGACGGCGTCTCGTCTCCGGAGTTCACGTGGACGGGACCTCACCGATCCCGACGGTCCCGCTGTCGTCGTCGGGCGTGCGGTTCGCGATCACCGCGTCATTGGTGACGGTGACCTCGCGTCCCGCGACCGTGGAGGTGACGCGAACGTTGCCGTCGGTCGCACCCCTGAAGAGCGCGTCGAGCGACTCGACGTCGATCGATTGAAACAGGGGGTCCATCTCAGTCGGATCGACGTCTGAGATCTCTGTGAGGGTCGCAACAACCGCCATACTGGCCGAAGTCTCCACCTTGTCGTAGCGTGCCAGATACGTCTCCGACCCCGGACGAAAAATAAACGACTCGAGAATGATTTCAGTGTCTTCGGCAGACATATAAAGACGTAGCACGCTGCGTCGGTTCAGGTGTGGCACTGATCATACAGGAGGTATTTACAAGCAGAAAGGATGTCCGTCGTCATCGGATCCCGACGCGAGCAGCGACGTGTCACTCCGCGATCAGCGTCCTCGCGATCAGCCGGCGGTGGCCGCGTCTGATCCGAGAGGACAGCGACTGTTGTGAGATGCCGAGTTCCGCGGCGATCTCCTCCAGCGACGCCGTCCGCGGCGAGTCGAAGTACCCCATCTCGTACGCCAACACCAGCGCCTCCCGCTGGGTCTCCGTGAGGTCGTACCCGTCGCCCTGAACGGGAAGCAGCGAGTGGACGGCGGTGATCTCGATGGAGATGTCGTGAGCCTGGCAGTCCGTCCGAAACTCGCCGATCCGATCGCGGCTCTCGCCGCGGACTTCGAACTGCCACCCCTCCTTGGTGCCGATACCCGAGAGCACCACGATATTGGCTCGCGCGAGGGCGGTCAGGACGCCGTAGTAGTCGTCTTCCCACTCGGCGCGCATGAGGTACTCTCCGTCGACATCGTCGATGAGCTCGATGTTCACGACCCCTCGGTGCGCCTCGAAGGCGGCCTCGATGTCTGACGCGCGCGCGCCGCGGACCCAGAAGTACGGGATGATGAGCGACGCGGCCGGGATGAGTCGTT
>NZ_NHPE01000136.1:44073-44494 GCF_002252895.1 Halorubrum sp. Eb13
GCCGGGCTCGTGAACTCCATGACCGTGGCCATAGCCACCGATCGCTCCGGACCGGCATAATGCACGAGTATGGTGTACCAAGTAGTCGACCGCCGGACCGAACGAGCGGTCGACCGTCACGCTCGACGCGAACATGGTATCCCATGTCTGTCTTCTTTATATGCGGGTCGAGGACCACTCATTCGGAATCGATTAATGAGTGTGATCGTGGAGTTCCGCGTGTCGTCCGGGAACTTCGAACTCGGACGAATACTCGCGGTCGAGGGAAACTCCACCGTCGAACTCGAGACGCTCGTCCCCCTCGGAGGAGCCACAGCCCCGTTGTTCTGGATCCACAACGCCTCGCGTGACTCGTTCGTGGACGGAGTCCAACGGCACCCGACAGTCGACGGGGCCACCCCGGTCGACGTGTTCGAAGACC